>DASVEH010000383.1:0-2691 GCA_036380655.1 Candidatus Limnocylindria bacterium
GTCGGGCTGCTCGGCCTGATCGCCGGATGTGCGGCGCAGTACGGACTGGCATTCCTCATCCCGGCGATGCGCTCCGAGGGCACGAGCCTCGAGACGGCCTCGCTCCTGGTGACCGCGCCGATCGCCGGCATCATGTGCACCTTAATCGCGTGGGGCGCCGCGGCGGACCGATGGGGCGAGCGCCGCATCCTGGCGCTCGGGCTGGCCGGCGCCGGGGTGGCCGAGCTCGGTGCGGCGTCGGTGGAGGGCACCCTCGCCCGGTGGCTGCTGCTGTTCGCGGTCGGCGCCAGCAGCTCGGCGATCCATTCGGCCAGCGGCCGGCTCATCCTTGGCTGGTTCGGCGCCCGCGAGCGTGGCCGGGCGATGGGCATTCGGCAGATGGGCCTGCCGCTCGGGATCGCGGCGGCCGCGGTCGTGCTGCCGCCGATAGCCGACGGCGGGATCGGTCCTGCGCTCACGGTGGTCGGCGTGGCCTGCCTGGTGTCGGCCGGGCTGATCCTGCTGATCGTTCGCGACCCGATGCGCCCGCCGACGCCCGCTGGAGAGCCGGCGCGCTCCCCGTACCGCGAGCCGTACCTGTGGCGCATCCACGCCGCTAGCGGGCTCCTTGTCATCCCGCAGTCGGCGCTCATCGTCTATGCGTTCGACTACCTCGTGACCGGCCTGGGCTGGTCGATCACGGCCGCCGGCGCTCTCATCGCCGGCACCCAGGTCGGCGGGGCCCTCTCTCGGCTCGTCGCCGGCTGGTGGTCGGATCGGGTGCGTTCGCGCCTGGGACCGATGCGTATCGTCGCGCTGGCAACCGGCGCCGCGATGGTCCTCCTGGCAACGCTGGGGCTTGCCCAGCTCGGCGTCGCCGTCCTGGCCCTGGCTGCCGCCACGGTGCTCACGGCCGCGCCCAACGGGCTTGCCTTCACTGCCGTCGCCGAGCGGGCGGGCTCGCGGTGGGCCGGACGGGCGCTCGGGGTCCAGAACACGTTTCAGAACGTGATCGCCACGCTCGTCCCGGCGCCGCTGGCGCTGGTCATCGGTGCCGGAGGCGGGGGAGCGGCGGGCTACGCCCTCGCCTTCGGCGTGGTCGTCGCGTTCCCGTTCCTTGCCGCGGCCATCATCCCGGCCGGCTCAGAGGGAATGGCCGGTGACGGCTGACGAAGAAGCAGCAGCAGGCATCGCCTACGGCCTACCCGGGTTGAACGCCTCGGTTCAAGCACGCGCATAAGCCAATCCCGGGCCAAAGGAACCCGGCCTTCGCCGTAATTTCGACTCAACCACAGCCCACTTCGCCTTTCGTCATTCCGATCGCGAGAGCCACTCCTCCCGGGTCTGGCCCCAGATTTCGACCGGAACGCTGATCGGCTCGGGCAAGACATCGTGCCGCAGAAGGCGAGAGCCTAGGCGCTCGGCGACGCGTCGCGAAGCCTGGTTGGCCGGATCGATGGCGTGCGTGACCTCGGACCAGTCCAGGTTCTCGAATGCCCAGTTGATCGCCGCAGTGGCGCCCTCGACCGCATAGCCCATGCCCCAGGCCTCTCGTGCGAGCCCCCAACCGACCTCGGGCCCCGGCCAGCCCTCGGGTCTCCACGGTCCAATGCGCCCGACCCATCGGCCAGTGGACTTCTCCACGACCGAGAACATCGCGAAGCCGTTGATGACCCAGGACCCGGCCATCGCGCAGATCGCCCGCCACGCCATTGCTCGAGACAGGGGACCGCCGAGATACCTCGCCACCTCGAGATCGGCGTGGAACGCGGCCCACGGCTCAAAATCCTGTGGTCCCGGGGGACGGAGGATGAGGCGCTCGGTCTCGAGCGTCGGGCCGATGGTCATGCGGCCGATGAGCGGACGCCCAGGACCGTCTCGGCCCAGGCATCGAGGGGCTCTGTCCGGCCACGAAGCTCCAGGCGGCGCGCTTGGAGGTCATCCGTCGCCACCTGGGCGGCGGCCGCCGTCGCCGCGCTCATCAGCAGCTCCCGGGCGCCGGCCTCGGACCCGAGTCGGCTCGCCACGTTCACGGCATCGCCGAGCGCGGTGAAGTCCCGGACCTCGTCGACGCCTCCGACGAACCCCACCCACGCCGTGCCGGTATGAAGACCGATGCCGACCGGCAGGTTCACGGCCCGCAGGATTGAACGGGCAGCGTCGACGGCGACCGACGCGTGAGGGCCTCCCACGAAGCCGGGGATGAAGAGGGCCATGATCCCGTCCCCCAGCAGCCTGTCGACGACCCCGTTGGGCTCGCGGATGGCGTGGCTGGCAACGCGCACGTACTCGTTGACGGCCGCGGAGTATTCAGCCGGCGACATCGTCTCGGCAAGGCCGGTCGAGCCGCGGATGTCCGCGAAGAGAGCGGTGATCTCGATCTCCGCGCCGCCGGGGTGCTTCTCGGACTGACGGAAGCAGCTGTTGCACAGCTGCGGATTCGGCGGATACCGGCCGAAGCCGAAGAGGCGCATGATCGGGCCGCCGAGACCGCCCTGCGGTGCGAGACACATCTTGCACCGCGGATCCGATGGAATATGGCGGAAGATCCGTCGTTCGCGAAGCATGTCCGGGTGCTCGCCCATGAGGACCATGCGCCAAATGTCGGTCGAGACGCGCTCCTCATCGGTCATGGCTTCAGACTATCCGGTGCGGTCAGCTCCGACCAGCCCTTGACGAATCCGCTAGGGTCGAGCGACCGATGAGTGATCC
>DASVEH010000384.1:0-2501 GCA_036380655.1 Candidatus Limnocylindria bacterium
GGCGTGCTGGCCACCCTCGATGCGCTCGACTTCGCCGGCTGGCTCATGGTCGAGCAGGACTCGTCGTGGCTGCCGCCCTCCGAGGCCGCGGCGATCGGCCATCGCGTCCTGCGCTACGCGCTGCGCGAGCTGGACCGATGAGGGTCGCGGTCGTCGGCGCCGGCAGCATGGGCGGCAAGCACGCCGAGCTGCTGTCCGGCATGGACGGCGTCCACGGCATCTACGTCGTGGACGCCAACGTGGCGCGCGCGGCCGAGGTCGCCGACCGTGCCGGCGGCCAAGCCGTCGCCTTCGACGAGGCCGTGGCCGCGGCCGACGCGCTCATCATCGCCACGCCGCCGGAGCTGCACCGCGAAGCGGTCGAGGCCGCGCTCGAAGCCGGGCGCCACGTCCTGTGCGAGAAGCCGCTGACCGAGTCGCTCGAGTCGAGCATCGCGCTGACCCGCCGCGTGGAGGAGACCGGCGCCCACCTCGAGCTCGGCTTCCAGCGCCGCCATGACTCGGGATTCGCCGCGGCCCGCGAGGCGGCCGCCGGGCGCCTGCACCTGGTACGGCTGACCGCCCACGACCCGCTCGTGATGCCGCGTCCAGCCCCGTCGGGACCGCCGCCGGAGGTGGCGCCGATCTTCCGGGACTCCTCGATCCATGACTTCGACATGGTCCGCTGGCTGTCCGGCCAGGAGGTGTCCGAGGTCTCGGTCGAAGCGGGGCGCCGCGATGGCAGACGCCCGACGGACCCGCGCGAGATCGAGAGCGCAGTGGTCAGCATGCGGCTCTCCGGCGGCGCCCTGGCCGTGCTCGACGCGAGCTGGCTGCATCCCGCCGGCTACGACATCCGCATCGAGCTCATCGCGGAGGCAGCGGCGGTCAGCGGCGGCCTCTCGCCACGGACGCCGATGCGCCACGCCGACTGGAGCGATCCGATCGACGCATGGTCCGGGTACCTGGAACGCTTCGAGAACGGCTACCGCGCCGAGCTGGAGGCCTTCGTCGCCTGCTGCCGCGGCATCCGCCCGCCGGCGAGCACCGCCCGCGACGGCCTGGAGGCGATGCGGATCGCGGTGGCCGCCACCCGCTCGCACGTCGAGGGACGCCGCGTCGAGCTGGACGAGATCCCCGGCCTGGCGAAGGTCTCGGTGGCCTGATGCGCGTCGCGCAGCTCGGCGCCGGACGGATCGGCGCCATGCATGCCGAGATCCTGAGCCGGCTGGTGGAGCCGGGCTCCCTGCTCGTCGCCGACACGGACCCGGCGCGCGCGCGCGAGGTGGCGGGTGCGGTCGGGGCCGAGGCCGCCGAGATCGAGGCGGCCATCGCCACCGCCGACGCGCTCGTCATCGCCGCCAGCAGCACCGCGCATCCCGAGCTCATTCGGGCCGGCATCGCGCGCGGCATCCCGGTCTTCTGCGAAAAGCCGCTGGCGACCGACCTGGAGGAGACGAAGCGGCTGGTCGACGAGATCGAACGATCCGGGATCCGCTTCCAGCTGGGCTTCCAGCGCCGCTTCGACGCCGCCTATCGCGAGGCGCGGCGGCTCGTCGAGGATGGCTCCCTCGGCCAGCTCTACGTCATGCGGCTGGCTGGCCACGACCCAGCTCCCCCGCACGAGGCCTACATTCCACTCTCGGGCGGCATCTTCAACGACTTCAGCGTGCATGATTTCGACGTGACCCGCTGGCTGACCGCACAGGAGGTCGAGGAGGTCTACGCCGACGGCGGGGTGCTCGGCTTCCCGGTGTTCGCGAAGTACGACGACGTCGACACCGCGGTCGCGACCCTGCGCCTGTCGGGCGGGACGCGCTGCATCCTGTCGGTGACTCGGCACGATCCGCTCGGATACGACATCCGGACCGAGCTGTTCGGGTCGGGCGACAGCGTGAGCATCGGCCTGGGACCGCGCACGCCGATGCGCTCGCTGGAGCCGGGCGTTGCGCCGCCGGCGGGGCCGGCGTGGTCGATGTTCATCGACCGATTCAGCGACGCCTACGAGAATGAGCTGCGCGCGTTCCTGCGGGTCGCGCGCGGCGAGGAGGAGAGCGCCTGCACGGCGCGGGATGGCCTTGAGGCGGTGCGGGTGGCGGTCGCGGCAACGCGATCCCTGCGCGAGCACCGGCCGGTACGGGTTGCGGAGGTGGTGTGACGAGCAATCGGCCCTGATGCGACCACTGAACAATCTGACATTCGGAGGAGCAATTCCAATGCGCATGACGAAGCTGACGGCAATCCTGGCCGTCCTGGCGCTGGCACTCGCGGCATGCGGGCAGCAGGCGACACAGACCACCGATCCGGGCGAGGATGGCGGGGGCGATGGGGCCCGCGCCGACATCGAAATCGCCGTCGTCACCCACGGCCAGGCGTCCGATCCGTTCTGGTCGGTGGTCAAGAACGGCGTCGACCAGGCCGCCGAGGACCTCGGCGTGACGGTGACCTACAACGCTCCCGAGGAATTCGACCCGGTGGCGCTCGCGCAGATGATCGAGGCCGCGGTGGCCGACGAGCCCGAT
>DASVEH010000385.1:0-4862 GCA_036380655.1 Candidatus Limnocylindria bacterium
GAGCCGCTGACCGGGATCCGGGTCGAGCCCGGGCTCACGCATCGGGTCGAGAACACCGGGCGGTTGCCGCTCCGCTATTACGTGTGCTCGTCGCCCGGCACGGACCCGCTCGATGACCGCGAGCCCGCCGAGGCGCCACCCCGAAGCCTCGACGCCTAGGTCCCGGCGAGCCAGCTGGCGGGGACGATCTCGAGATCGCGCCTCTCCGCGTCGGTGGCGAGCAGCGCGAACAGCCGGCTCCCCTCCTCCTCGATCTCCGAGCGCTGCGTACCCGTGACGTTCAAAACGAGCTCGACCGTCATCGTGGCCTGACGCTTCTCGCGGCGGATCCGCCAGGCGCCGCAGATGAAGCCGTCCACCAGGACGCCGCCCTTCCAGCTCAGATCGGGGACAGCGATCCGCTCGACGAGGATCCGCGAGCGGTCGTCGTGCGAGAGGAAGATGTTGTCGTACTGGGGCAGGAACCGGATCGGCGCCGGCACGTCCGGGTCCGCGATCGGCCCATCCTCCACGTCGAACAGCTCCCGTCCGGCCTCATCGCGAAACGTTCGAAGCCGTGGCCGCAGGCGCTCGACGACCTCTCGCAATCCGGTCAGCCACGACCAGATGCGCATGTCGGACACCGTCGCCGGCCCGAAGGCGGCGAGGTACCGCAGGATCACGTCGTCTGCCACCGTTGCCGTCCCGAGCTCCTGACCCAGCCAGACCTGCGCGGTCGTCGCTTTCGGCGCCGCCTTCTTGCCCCACAGGCCACGCGGCGGCACCTGGACGATGGGAAGGAGGAACCGCGAGGCGTACGCGAGGGAATTGGGGACGCGATCGGGCCACCGCTGCGCGAGCGCGCTGGCCAGCTGGGCGGTCGTGAGCGGCTGCTCCTCGATGAGCTCGCGCCCCGCGGCCAGAAGATCCGCCAGATCGACGCCGACCAGGTCCTTCGCGAACGGACTGCTTTTCCAGGCGCGCTCCAGCACGTCCTGGAGGACCGGCCGCAGCGCGAGGAAATCCCGGGCCGTCATCAGGTGCAGCGTGGTTCGCAGCGTGCTGCCACGGACCGCGCGCCGCTCCTCGATGAGCGTGCTCAGCTCCTGCGGATCGAAGTCCTCGATCCGCGACCACAGCCCGACGTAGGGATCGATCGGCTCCTGGGCCTGCATCCCGACCAGGTGCTCGATGACCGACTCGGCCGGACGCTCGACGCGCTCCAGGAGCAGTTGGCGAGCCAGGAGCGATCGATTGAGGGTCCGTCGGTCGAGGACGGGCGCGGGCGACGTCGCGGGCACGCTCAGGCCCAGCCCGCCCGCGTCACTGACAGTGTCACCTGGCTGATGACCGTGCGCGGCTGATCCGCAGTTTCACCGGATCTGGCGAGGACCTACGCTGCCTCATCGTCGATCCGTCACTGGCAGTGGCATCGGGACCGGGACGCGCACGGCTCGCGTCCATCAGTCGTCGGCGAGGTCCACGAGGAAGCGCCGGATGACCCGGGCGAGCCGGGGGCCCGCCTCCGCCCCCGATTCGAGGACCTCCTCGTGGTTCAGCGGGGCGTCCGTGTAGCCGGCACCGGCATTGGTGACGAGCGAGACGCCGCAGACCTCGAGCCCGATCCAGCGCGCCGCGATGCACTCGAGCACGGTCGACATCCCGACGGCATCGCCACCGAGACCGGCGAGCATCCGGACCTCGGCCGGGGTCTCGTACGTCGGTCCGGTCAGCCCCACATAGACGCCCTCGCGGACGTCCACGCCCTCCGCGACGGCCGCGGCATGCAGCTGCCGGCGGAGGCGCGGGCTCCACGCGTCGGTCAGGTCCGCGAAGCGCGGACCGAGCTCGTCGGCATTCGGCCCGATCAACGGCGAGCGGCCGGTGAGGTTGATGTGGTCGGTCATCACCATCAGCGTGCCCGGCCCGAACGACGGGTCCAGGCCGCCGGCCGCGTTGGTCAGGACGACGACCTTCGCCCCGAGCGCCCTGAACAGCAGGACGGGCTGGATCACGAGCCCCGGGTCGTTGCCTTCGTACAGGTGGAAGCGGCCCTGCAGCATCACCACCGGCCGACCGCCGAGCCGGCCGAGGAGCAGCCGCCCGGCGTGGCCCGGCGCCGTCGCGGCCGGCCAACCCGGCAGCTCGGCGAACGGGATGGCGACCGCGTCCTCGAGGTCGTCGGCGAGGCCGCCGAGCCCGGAACCCAGGACGATCCCCACCTCGGGAACGAGCGGCGTGTGCTCGCGCACCGCCGCGGCGAGGGCGGCGATCCTGGCGGGTTGCTCCGCGGGCGGGATGGGGCGCGTCGGATCGACCGGGATCGTCGGGTGGGACATCGGGCCTCCAGGGTCGCGTCCAGGATAGGACGCCCGACGCTCGGGGACTTCGTCCGCCCGACGGAAGTATCGACACCGGGATGCCGATCGCGTCCCGTCGGGCGTCCCGACCCCCGACGCTGTGGTGAGACAGCTACGAGGCCAGGGCAACGAAGCGCCCGAAGCGACCGAACGGCGAAACGAAGGTCCTTTGATGCGATCTCGGTTCCTGCGGTCCTGTCGGCCCCTTCGGGCAAGACCTACGGTAGGGGGCGAGTCGGCGGGCGGTCAACGCGCTTATCCACGAACCTGCGCAAGGCGTCCGAGCCCTGTCCACGAACCCCGTCCACCTGTGGATAACCCTGTGGACGAACGCCGCCTCAGCCGCCCATCGCGAACATCTCGACCTTGGGCAGGTCGGTCGTGGACTGCGAGCGGAGCTCCGAATAGCGGTCGTCCCGGGCGCGCCACGTTTCAACGAGGAACGCGACGAGCTCCTCGTCGCTCGATCCGTCGCGCAGGATGGCCCTGACATCGCGGCCCGCGACCGCGAAGAGGCAGGTGTACAGCTTGCCGTCGGCCGAAAGCCTGGCGCGCGTGCAGTCCCGGCAGAACGGCCGCGTCACCGACGAGATGATGCCGAATTCGCCGTGGCCGTCCAGGTATCGCCACCGACCGGCGACCTCACCGCGGTAGCCGGCTTCGGCGGGCTCGGCGGGCCACACCGCGCCGACGGCATCGATCAGCTCCTGCGCCGACACCACCTCGTCCAGCCGCCACCCGTTCGAGTGCCCGACGTCCATGTACTCGATGAAGCGCAGGATCACACCGGTCTCGCGCGCCCAGCGCGCCATCGGCACGACGGACGACTCGTTCACCCCGCGGCGCACGACCATGTTGACCTTGACCGGGGCGAGTCCCGCCTCGAGCGCCGCGTCCACGCCGTCCAGGACGCGCGAAACCGGGAAGTCCACGCCGTTCATCGCGCCGAACACCGCGTCATCGAGCGAGTCCAGGCTGACCGTCACGCGGCGCAGGCCCGCATCGGCGAGCGGGCGGGCCAGCGCGCCCAGGGCCGCCCCGTTCGTCGTGAGCGTCAGGTCGAGCTCGCGGCCGTCGCGCGTCCGGAGCTCTGCCAGCGCACGGATGAGCGTCGGCAGCTCACGCCGGACGAGCGGCTCCCCGCCCGTGATCCGCAGCTTTTCGACCCCCAGCGCCACGAATGCGCGCGCCGCGCGCTCGATCTCCTCGAAGCTCAGGACCTGGTCCCGGGGCAGGAACGCGTAGTCCCGACCGAACACTTCCTTGGGCATGCAATACGTGCACCGGAAGTTGCATCGGTCGGTGACCGAGATGCGCAGATCGTGGAGCGGCCGTCCGAGCGTATCGAGGGGTTCCATCGCCTGCCCATCGTACTCGCGCGGAGCGTTGCGGCCTTACAACACGTCGAGTCCGGCAGCCGCCGAGAGTACGACCGGCGCTCGCCGCTGGTACCTCTAGCGGACTCCACCGGACCAGACCCCGGAGGCACTATGCCGACACGCCCAGCTGAACCCCCAGACCCCGAAACGACAAGACAGAGGATCCCATCGCATGGCCACGACCGACGCCAAGCCCGGTTTCCGTCTCCCGTGGGGCGCGGACCGAACCGAGTCCGAAGCCCGCGCCGAAACGACCGGCGAGGCGCCCATCGGCGAAGCCGTCAACGACACCGTCAACCCCGACCAGGAGACCGAGACCCCCGACATGATCGACGCAGCGCCTTCCGCAACTGACCAGATGGCCGCCGTCGACGAGGGCACGGCCGCCGAATCGACGCACGGTGACAGCCCGGCGAACGAGCCGGCTCCGGCTGACGATCCGTCCGCGGTCGACGCGACCGACGCCGCGGCCGCGAGCCGCAAGCCCAACAAGTTCATGGCCGATCTCACCAAGGCCATGCAGGGCGCTGCGGAGACCGCGAAGGCCGATACGCTCGCGCGCTTCACGGCCGACGCGAAGGCCCACATCGAGTCCATCCACGCGGCGACCGCGGTCGAGGCGACCGAGCTGCGCAAGCAGGCCGACGACGACGTCGCGTCCATCCGCGAGTGGTCCAAGGCGGAGATCGCCCGGATCCGCGAGGAGACCGACGAGCGCATCACCCACCGCAAGGCCCGCCTCGAGCGCGAGATCGAAGCCCACGCCGCCGACATCGAGGGACGCATCGAGCGCGTGCAGCGCCACGTCGACGCCTTCGAGGCCGAGATGGCCGAATTCTTCCAGCGCCTGATCGCCGAGGAGGACGCCACCCGCTTCGCGGCCATGGCCGAGAGCCTGCCGGAGCCGCCGCCTTTCGACGACATGGGGACCGGCGAGTTCGAGGCGACCGCCGCAACCGAGACCGACACCGAGACCGGGGACGCCGTCTCCGCGCAGGTCGATGACCTGCCCGCCGAGCGCGCCGTCGTCGTCGAGCCGTGGCCCGAGACGCCCGCCGAGGCGGTCGTCGAGACGATCGACGCCCCCGAGACCACCGATGCCGCAACGTCCGACGAGGCCGTGGCCGAGGGCTCGACCGCCGAC
>DASVEH010000386.1:0-2596 GCA_036380655.1 Candidatus Limnocylindria bacterium
CGACAACCTGCTGATGCGAATGGACGCTGACGAGTGGGACGCAGTGATCGACACCAACCTGGGCGGTCCGTTCTGGATGACGCGGGCGATCGCGCGTCCGATGGTGAAGGCCCGGTCGGGGAGGATCATCAACATGTCGAGCGCCGCCGGCCGGATGGGGAACGCCGGCCAGGCCAATTACGCGGCCGCGAAGGCGGGGCTCATCGGCCTGACCAAGACGACCGCCCGCGAGCTCGCCAGCCGCGGGATCACCTGCAACGCCATCGCGCCGGGCCTCATCGAGACCGATCTCACCGCCGATCTCCCGGAGGCTGCCAGCGAGGCGCTGAAGGGCATGACGCCGCTCGGCTACATCGGTTCCGTCGACGACGTGGCCGCCGCAGCCGTCTACTTCGCCTCCGACGAGGCGCACTACGTCACAGGGCAGGTCCTGGGGGTCGACGGCGGAATCGTGATGGGCAGCTAGGCTGCGGGGTCCTCGGCTGCCCCGGCCTTTCGGCTGCTCCGCGGCCTCTCACGGATTATGACGTTAGTGTCATATTCGCTGACAGCGGGACGGGCACCCTCGGCGATCCCTCGGCAGAGGAAGGCGTCAGGATCGGCGCGCGGCTTGCAACGGCCTAGAATTGAATCCCCACCAGCACGCGAATGCCCACCTGAGAGGAGACCGATGCTGACCCTGCGCTCCATCCTGCGCCCCACGCGCATCGTCGACGCCCACTGCGACATCCCCTGCGGCGTGTATGACCCCGAGCAGGCCCGGATCGAGGCCGAGTCCTGCCTGCGCATCATCGAGAAGCACGACGCCAGCGACGACAAGCACTTCCGCGCCCGCTGCATCCACGTCAAGGAGGAGCGCGCCGAGCTCGTCAAGCACCATCTCGACGTCCTCTGGCACGACTACTTCAAGCCGGAGCACCTCGAGAAGTATCCCGACCTGCACGAGACGTTCTGGAAGGCCACCAAGCAGGCCAGCAAGGTCAAGCAGTCGGTCGATGCGGGCGCGGCGAAGGAGCTGCTGGCCATGATCGACACCATCGACGAGATGTGGAAGTCGACCGGCGGCCCGGAGAAGACGCGCGTCAACGGCCGGCCCTCCTGAGACCTCCTGACCGATGCGCCTGAGGGGCCTGCTCCTGCCGCTCGTCGGGTTGGCCGCACTCATCGGCGCCCGACGATGGCTCGACGCGGTCGAGGTGCGTGGCCGGTCGATGGCCCCCACGCTCCTGCCGGGTGACCGTCTCCTCGTCGCTCGGCTGCCGGCGCGGTCGGGCGACGTTGTGGTCGCCACGGACCCGCGCGACCCTGGCCGGGAGCTCGTCAAGCGGGTGGTCGCCCTCGACGCATTCGGGGTCACGCTGCGGGGCGACAACCCGGCCCTCAGCACCGACGCTCGCGACTTCGGCGCCATCCGTGCCGAGGACGTCGGCTGGCGGGTCGTCGGCCGTTACTGGCCGCTCGAGCGTGCGGGAAGGCTGGCGGCCGCGCCGCCGATCGACGACGAGGGCGGCGAGGCGGCCTGCACGTTTCCGAACGCCCTCATCGCCGGGAGCTGACGGCCCGGCCTCGCCTCAGGCGCAGCCGCACATGGCCGCAACGGCGTTCACGCACGGGGCGAGCTCGGAG
Source organism: Candidatus Limnocylindria bacterium (assembly GCA_036380655.1). Classification (GTDB taxonomy): domain Bacteria; phylum Chloroflexota; class Limnocylindria; order QHBO01; family QHBO01; genus JACDBZ01. The sequence goes on from DASVEH010000386.1 coordinate 1,627, forward strand.
GGGAGCAGCTCCACGCCGGCTCCCGCCTCGGCCGCGACCAGGTGCTCGACGCCCCTGCTCGGGCGGACCGACAGCCGTGCGGACGGGGCACGGTGACGCAGGAAGTCGAACACCGGGGCCAGCCCCGCGTCGCCGTATTCGGGTCGTACCGCCGCGGTGTCGATCACGACCAGGTCCGGCGACCGCAGGATGACGGCCTGGTGGAGCCGGGCGGCGTCGTTGTAGAAGAAGGCGATGGCTCCGCTCAGGCGCTCATCGAGCGAGACAGCGAGCTCGCGGTCGCGCGTGAGGCAGTAGAGGATCGGATCGGCGGCCATCGGTCTCGAAGGGTAGCAGGCGCATCCGCGCGTACAATGAGAGGCCGATGAACACCGCGACCCCGGCCCGAACAACACAGCGCCGCGGCCTGACCAGCAAGCGCCACCAGCACCTCGGCAGCCTGCTCGGCCGTGTCTGGGCCGTCGACGCCGTCGGCGTCGAGGAGCGCGCCGCATCGCTCGCCAAGCGCAGCATCAAGAAGGACGCGAAGCTCTGGGCGCTCGACCTGGCGATCCGGATGATGGACCTCACCACCCTCGAGGGGAAGGACACCCCGGGCAAGGTGCGCGCCCTGGCCGGCAAGGCTCGCCGGCCGGACCCGACCGATCCCTCGATCCCGTCGGTCGCCGCGCTGTGCGTCTACCCGAACATGATCCCGACCGCCGTCGAGGCGCTGAGGGGCTCCGGCGTCAAGGTCGCCTCGGTGGCGACCTACTTCCCGTCCGGCCAGGCGCCGCTCGACGTGAAGCTCGCCGACGTCCGGTCGGCGGTCGAGATGGGCGCCGACGAAATCGACATGGTCATCGACCGGGGCGCCTTCCTGGCCGGGGATTACGCATCGGTCTACGACGAGATCACGGCGGTCAAGGAGGCATGCGGCGAGGCGCACCTGAAGGTGATCCTGGAGACCGGCGAGCTCGAGACCTACGAC
>DASVEH010000387.1:0-2759 GCA_036380655.1 Candidatus Limnocylindria bacterium
CGAAGTTCCTGGCGCTGTCGGGCGGTGCGGACTTCCGCGCCTTCGACCAGATCGACAATGCTCCCGAGGAGCGACAGCGCGGCATCACGATCGCCATCAGCCACGTCGAGTACCAGACGGCGAATCGCCACTACGCGCACGTGGACTGCCCGGGCCACGCGGACTACATCAAGAACATGATCACCGGCGCCGCCCAGATGGACGGCGCGATCCTGGTCGTGTCGGCCGCAGACGGCCCGATGCCGCAGACCCGTGAGCACATCCTCCTGGCGCGCCAGGTGGAGGTTCCGAGTCTCGTCGTGTACCTCAACAAGGTCGACATGGTCGACGACGAGATGCTCGTCGACCTGGTCGAGATGGAGGTCCGCGAGCTCCTCTCCAAGTACGAGTTCCCCGGTGACGACGTTCCCGTCATCCGCGGCTCGGCGCTCAAGGCGCTCGAGTCCGGCAGCGACGATCCCGAGAGCGAGGACTACGCCTCGATCAAGGAGCTGATGGAGGCCGTCGACAGCTACATCCCGACCCCGGCACGCGAGACGGAGAAGCCGTTCCTGATGCCGATCGAGGACGTCTTCGGCATCAAGGGCCGCGGCACGGTGGCCACCGGCCGCATCGAGCGCGGCATCGTCAACACCGGCGACAACATCGAGCTCGTCGGCATCCACACCAAGACCCGCACGCTCGTCGTGACCGGCGTGGAGATGTTCAAGAAGACGCTCGACCAGGGCATGGCCGGCGACAACGTCGGCCTTCTCCTGCGCGGCATCGAGCGCGAGGAGCTCGAGCGCGGGCAGGTGCTCGCCAAGCCGAGCAGCGTGAAGCCGGGCACCAAGTTCAAGGCCGAGGTGTACGTGCTCTCCAAGGAGGAGGGCGGCCGCCACACCCCGTTCTACGCTGGGTACCGGCCGCAGTTCTATCTGCGCACGACCGACGTGACGGGCGCGATCGCGATGCCGGCCGGCGTCGAGATGATCATGCCCGGTGACAACGTGAACATCGACGTCGAGCTCATCACGCCGATCGCCATCGAGCAGGGCCAGCGCTTCGCCATCCGCGAGGGCGGCCACACGGTCGGCGCGGGCGTGATCACCGAGGTCATCGGCTAGCCGTTATGGCCAAGCAGCGCATCCGCATCCGACTCAAGGCGTACGACCACAAGCTGCTCGACCAGTCGGCCGAGCAGATCGTGGAGACCGCGCAGCGGACCGGCGCCGACGTCGCCGGCCCGGTGCCGCTGCCGACCCGGATCGAGAAGTACACCGTCATTCGCGGCCCGTTCGTCCACAAGGACGGCCGGGAACAGTTCGAGATCCGGACGCACAAGCGCCTCATCGACATCATCGACCCGTCCACCAAGACGGTCGATGCGCTGATGCGGCTGTCGCTCGCGGCCGGCGTCGATATCGAGATCAAGATGTGAAGCGCTTCGGGTGGGCACCGTCCCACCCGAGGAACTTCCGCCATCAGTTGAGAGGGAACCACCACAGTGCCGGCAGGATTGATCGGTAGGAAGCTGGGAATGACGCGAATCTTCGCGGACGACGGCAGTGTCGTCCCGGTGAGCGTCATCGAGGCGACCCCGAACACGGTCACGCGACTTCGTGACGTCGAGAAGGACGGCTATACGGCCGTGCAGCTCGGCGCCGGTGTCGCGCGCCGCTCGACGAAGCCGGTTGCCGGCCAGTTCAAGCATCTCGACAAGGACCACCAGCGCCCGAAGCACGTGCGCGAGGTGCGTCTCGACGACACGGACGGGTACGAGGTCGGGCAGGAGCTCGCCGTCGACCTGTTCGAGGCGGGCGAGCTCGTCGACGTGACCGGGGTCAGCAAGGGCCACGGGTTCACCGGCGTCATCGCCCGGCACAACTTCAAGCGGGGGCCGAAGACGCACGGCTCCGATCATCACCGGGCTCCCGGCTCGATCGGCGCGGGCACCTACCCGGGCCGTGTCTGGAAGGGGACCCGCATGGCCGGTCACATGGGCAACGAGCAGGTGACCGTCAAGAAGCTCAAGGTCGTGAAGATCGACTCGGAGAGGAACCTCATCCTGGTGAAGGGTGCGGTCCCCGGGGCGCGCAACGGCCTGCTGCTCGTGCAGAAGGCGAAGTAGACGATGCCCCAGACGACGATCCTCAAGGCGAACGGCACCGAGGGCGGCAAGGTCGAGCTTGCCGAGACTCTCTTCGCCGCGCCGATCACCGAAGCACTCATCCATCAGGCGGTCATCCGCCAGCTGGCGGGGCGCCGCGTCGGCACTGCCGACACGCGAACCCGCGGCGAGGTGGCCGGCGGTGGCAAGAAGCCGTGGCGCCAGAAGGGGACCGGTCGCGCCCGACAGGGCACCAAGACCGCTCCGCACTGGACCGGCGGCGGCGTGGTCTTCGGGCCGCACCCGCGCAGCTACGAGCAGAAGATGCCGTCCAAGATGCGCCGCAGCGCCCTGCGCGGCGTGCTCTCGGCCAAGCAGGCCGACGGCGCGGTACGCGTGGTCGAGGGCTTCGACCTCGACGAGACCAGGACGAAGGCGATGCTGGGCCGGCTCGCCGGCTGGAAGGCGGAGGGCAAGGTCCTTCTCGTCCTGCCGTCGCGCGACGAGCACGTCGAGCGCTCCGTCCGCAACCTGCGCGAGGTGCGCGTGATCCTGGCCGACAGCCTCAACGTGGTCGACCTGCTCGAGGCCGATACGGTCGTCTTCACCCGCGACGCGCTCAGCCGGGCCACGGAGGTGTACGCATGACCGCGGCCAGCCTGCACGACGT
>DASVEH010000388.1:0-2361 GCA_036380655.1 Candidatus Limnocylindria bacterium
CGCGTCAGCCCCTGCCGCTCGTTCTCGCTGAGCCGCCGCGGGTTGACGCGCACGCCACCCGCGGCGCCACCGAAGGGGATGCGGACGAGGGCAGCCTTCCAGGTGTTGAGCATCGCCAACGCACGCACCTCGTCGAGATCGAGGTTGGGGACGTAGCGCACGCCGCCCGAGGCCGGCCCTCGGTTGACGTTGTGATGGACCCGGTAGCCGGTGTAGACGTCGACCCGGCCATCGTCGTGCGTCACGGGGAAGTTGACGGCGAGCTCCCGCTTCGGCACGCGCAGCACCCGATGCATCCCCTCGTCCAGGTGGAGCCGCTCGGCGGCCTCATCCAGCTCGCCCTGGGTGGTCGCCCAGATCCCGTCTGACGTTCGAGCTCCGGGCTTCTCGGTGCTCATCGGCACCTAGGCTAGCGCCCACGATGGGGGTTGCGTGGGCGTTTACCCGATATTTCGGTCGCGAACCCGCGCGGGGCGGCCATCGGGTGGCAAGATGACGCGGTCCATCAAAGACCGATGCGCCGGCGGGCCGACACGACCGACCGACGCTCACCGCACTCCGAGGAGGACCGCGATGGCGCCACGCGTCATGACCGTCTCCGGACCGCTGCCGCCCGACAAGCTGGGGTTCACCCTGCCTCACGAGCACACCGGCATCACCCTCTGGCACATCGGCAACCGCTGGGATTACTGGGAGCTGACCCCCGACGACGATCTGATCATCGAGGAGCTGCGCGACTATCGGCGGCGTGGCGGCGGGACCCTGGTCGACCTCACGCTCCCCGGCGTCGGCCGCGACCCCGACCGGCTTCGGCGACTGGCCGGCGCGTCGGGCGTGAACATCGTGATGGGCACCGGCTGGTACCGCGAGGCGTACTACCCGCCCGAGGCGATCATCGATCGACGCAGCGTGGACGACCTGGCGGCCGAGATGGTGAGCGAGCTCGAGCACGGCGTGGCCGGAAGCGGCATCCGGCCGGGGATCATCGGCGAGATCGGCACCGACAAGCCGTGGGTGAGCGCGCGCGAGGAGCGGGTCCACCGCGCGGCGGCGCGCGCCGCGCGCCAGACGGGCCTGGCCATCACGACCCATGGCGTGCAGTCGAACGTCGGTCTCGCGCAGCTCGCCATCTTCACGCAGGAGGGGGTCGACCCGGCGCGCGTCGTGATCGGGCACGCCGACTCGTACCACGACCTCGACTTCTACCTCGAGGTGCTCGCCGCGGGCGCCAACCTCCAGTTCGACTTCCTCGGGCACCGGTTCGGGGTGGAGGAGGCTCTCGAGCCGCGGCTGGTCGAGACGATCGTCGAGCTGCTGGAGCGGGGGTTCGCCCCTCAGCTCCTGCTCAGCCAGGACGTCTGCCACAACCGGCAGCTCAAGGCGAACGGTGGCTTCGGGTACGTGTACCTCCAGCAGCACTTCCTGCCGACCCTGCGCACCGCCGCGGTGGGTGAGGGCGAGATCCGGCAGATGACGATCGACAACCCCGCCCGGATCCTGGCCATCCCCTGATCGGGCCCGGGCCGAGGCGATACTGCAGCCATGGCATCACGCGACCCGATAGTCGACCTGAAGCGGATCGGGTTCCTGCTCGAGGCGGCCCAGGAGCCGGGCTACCGCGTGCGCGCGTTCCGGGGTGCGGCCGCCACCCTGGCCCGGATCGGCGCCGACGAGCTGACGGCTCGGGCAGCGAACGGCACGCTCCGCGAGCTGCCGGGCGTCGGCGAGGTGACCGAGCGCACCATCCTCGAGAGCCTGCGTGGCGAGGAGCCGGTCTACCTCCGACGGCTGGAGTCGGTGGGTGCCACGCCGCTCGCCGAGGGAGCCGCCGAGCTGCGGGCCGCGCTGCGCGGTGACTGTCACGCCCACACCGAGGCGTCGGACGGGGGAGCAAGCATCCGGGAGATGGCGGAGGCGGCCATGGAGCTCGGTCACGCGTACCTGGTCATCACGGATCACTCGCCGCGCCTGACGGTGGCGAACGGGCTCTCGCCGGAGCGGCTGCGAGCGCAGCTCGACGAGATCGCGGCTCTCAACGCGGAGCTCAGCCCGTTCCGGCTGCTCACCGGCATCGAGGTCGACATCAACGAGGACGGGTCGCTCGACCAGGAGCCGGACCTGCTGGCGCGGCTCGACGTCGTGGTCGGCAGCGTCCACTCGGCGCTGCGCTCGGAGGAGCGGGCCATGACCGTGCGGATGGTGACGGCCCTGGCCAATCCGCACCTCGACATCCTGGGCCACTGCACGGGCCGCATGAAGACCCGCAAGCGGAACAGGCCGGCCTCAACGTTCGATCCGGAGTTGGTCTTCGCCGCCGCCGCCCGCTTTGACAAGGCGATCGAGATCAACTCGCGGCCCGAG
>DASVEH010000389.1:0-2232 GCA_036380655.1 Candidatus Limnocylindria bacterium
AGCTCCTGTCCGAACTCGTTGGTCTGCTCCGAGTCGACGAGGAACCAGCCGACATCGGCCTCGCGCACCTCGAACCGCTCGTCCGGCGTCCGATAGGTGCCGGCCTGCTGGCGGACGAGCTTGTTCGGCTCTGCGCTCGCATCGGTACGCGTGGGCTTTGCGGCTCGCGGCATGCGGCAAGCGTAGCGGGCTCGCGGTAGTCTGGCGGCACACGAGCCGAACGGAGGACCCATGAGCGACCTGGTCGATCTCGAGCAGATTCCGCCGATCCAGGTCTTCGACGGCGTCCGGGTGCGGCGGGTCCAGGGCGACCTCGTCACGCTGGCGGTCGTCGAGCTCGATCCGCATGCGGTCGTGCCCGAGCATCGCCACGCCAGCGAGCAGCACGGCATGGTGATCACCGGTGAGATGGACTTCCGGGTCGGCGACGAGCGACGAACGCTCGGCCCCGGCGGCACGTGGCGGATCCGATCCGATGTCCCGCATGAGGCGATCGCCGGCCCGCACGGTGCCGTGGTCATCGACGTCTTCGCACCGATCAGGACCGATTGGGACGCGCTCCCCACACTCGGGCCGTCCTCTCCGCCCTGGCCGTCGGGTCCATTGCCGTGACCGATCGTCGGGAGTCCGACTGCTGCGCGCCGTCCGCCGACCCGCGGGTGGCACGCCGCTTCGATCGCTCCTGGACCGATTGGGACGATGCGGAGGGCTTCCCCGAGATGGTCGGCGTGTCCGCCGGCCTGCTCGATCGCCTGCGCGACGCCACGCTCGCGCGGCCGAGCGTTCTCGAGATCGGCTGCGGCACGGGCGGCCTGAGCGTGGCACTGCTCGAGATGGGCGCGAGGTCGGTGCGGGGGGTCGACCTGTCCGCCGCGAGCATCGACCTGGCACGTCGCCGTGCGGCCGGGGCCGGGTTCGAGGAGCAGGCCACGTTCGAGGTCGGTCACGGAGCGGCCGTGGGCGGGGAGCAGCATGACTGGGTCGTCGTCGACCGCGTCCTCTGCTGCGACGGCGATCTCGAACGGATGCTCGATGCGGTCGTCGGTGCGGCGCGAAGCCGCATCGCCATCTCCGTCCCCGAGTCGCGCGGCTGGCGCGGCCTCCTCAACCGGCCGATGTGGGCGGTCGAGAACGTCTGGGACCTGCTCCACCAGGGATGCCGCGGATACGTCCACGACGTGCGCGCCATCGAGAGGCGGTTGTCGGCCGCGGGATTCCGCGTCACCTCCTCCGGTCACGTGGGGCTCTGGCACGTCGCGGTGTACTCGCGCTGACCGAGCGCCGCCGGGCCGTATCCTTAGCGCATGTCCCTCTATCGGCTCGAGAAGGATCCTCAGCTGGAGGCACCCGTCCTGGTCGCGGCCCTCGAGGGCTGGGTCGATGCCGGTGCGGCCGGAACGACTGCCGCCGCACAGCTGGCGCAGGACGGCACGCTCGTCGCCACCTTCGACGCCGATGCCATCTACGACTTCCGTGCCCGACGCCCGACCCTCGACATCGTCGACGGCAGGCCGATGAGCCTGGCATGGGCCGAGCTGCGGCTGACCGCCACGCGCATCGGTGAACGAGACCTCCTCGTCCTGACCGGTCCGGAGCCCGACTATCGGTGGCGCGAGCTCGCGACCGACGTGGTCGAGGTCGCCAAGCGGCTCGGCGTGGTCAGCTGGGCGAGCCTGGGAGCCATCCCGGCCGCGGTGCCGCATACCCGTCCGGTGCCGGTCCTCGCCACAGCCTCCGCTCCGGGGCTCCTGCCTGACGGGATCCGGCAGGGACCCGACGGGCTGCTGCGCGTGCCGGCGGCCCTCCTCTCCGTCCTCGAGCTGACCGCCTCCGCGTCCGGCATCCCGGCGGTCGGCTTCTTCGCGCAGGTCCCGCACTACGTGAGCGCGACGTATCCCACCGCCGCGATCGCCCTGCTCACCGCCCTGGGTCGGCATCTCGGGATCGATGTGCCGGTTGGGACGCTCGCGACGCGCGCCCTCGAGCGCCGCAACATGCTCGACGCCGCCGCGGCGAACGACGAGGACACGAAGGCGCACGTCGAGCGCCTCGAGCTTCTCGCCGATGAGTCGGGCCTGCCCGAGGGCGACGAGCTGATCGCCGATATCGAGCGCTTCCTCCGCGAGGGCGGCGACGAGGGGGGCGGCGAAGAGCCCGGCGGCGGCTCGCGCCTGCACTAGGACCGGCCTGAGGCCTCCTGGGCGATCTCCTCGGTGCGATCCGCTCGTGGGG
>DASVEH010000390.1:0-5670 GCA_036380655.1 Candidatus Limnocylindria bacterium
GGATCGTCGTTCAGGGCATGGCCGCCGATCGCGAGGTCGGAGCAGTCGTCGGCCGCCGGAATGTCCTCCATCCGCAGCAGCAGCGGATTACCGAAGCGTCGCGTGCTCGGGTAGTACGGGCTCGGCTCCGGTCTTGGCCCCGGATTCGGCGCGCCCAGCGGACCGACCGCCAGGACGCCGGCGCCGGCGGACGCCGACCACGTGCCGAGCTGGCGCAGATCGGCCAGGTCGCCGATGCCCCAGCTGTCGTGCGATCGGGTGGCGGCCAGCTGGATCGCCCAGCCCCAGGCGCGCAGGTCACGCGGCAGATGGCACCGACCGGGACCGGTGATGACCAACTGCTCGCCACCATCGTCCCGGACGAGCCGGTGGTAGCCGTAGGGGACGTCCGCCGGCAGGGTGTCCAGGCGGCCGAGGTGCGTGCCGTCCTCCAGGATGACGTCGCCGCTTTCGGGCAGCAGCTTGCCACGCCGCACGACTGCGACCGGGTCGCCCGCCGGTTCGTCGGGGCCCATGGCGGCGATGACCGCGGCCCGCACGTCTGGCGCAATCGTCTGCTCCCGGTCGAAGGCATCGACGTAGGTCTCGTCGACGAGCGAGGCGCTCACGCCGCACGCTCCAGCAGCGCGACGGGAAACGGGGCGAGCAGCGCCGACAGACGGGCCCGGCCGGCGTGGGTCGACCCGTCGAGGTTGCGCCAGCGGCCGGCCGGCAGCTCGAGGTACGTGTCGTCCCAACCGAGCCGCTCGACGCGGCGAACGTGGCGTGGGACGACACTGGCGATCTCCTCGCCCCGCTCGAAGGCGACGATGGCCGCAGCCAGACCACCCGTGCCGACCAGCGGCCGATACGAGCCCCCCGACCCGAAGGCGGCGGCGTGCCGCAGCCTCAGCGCGAGCGCGCGGTGGATGAGCCACAGCTTGGGGACCCCTTCGTCGCGACGAGCCCACGCGTCTTCGGGACCCATGTTGCGTGCCTCGGCCAACAGCCGCCGACGCACATCGAAGTCGACCGGCCGGCGGTTGTCGGGGTCGACCAGCGAGAGATCCCACAGCTCATTGCCCTGGTAGACGTCCGGGACACCGGGTGCCGTGAGCTGAAGGGCAAGCTGCCCGAGCGCCGCCCGGCGACCGGCGTCGATGACCGACCGCACGAGTCGCTCCGCGAGGTCGAGGAACCGCGGATCGCCCATGCAGCCGCCGACGAAGCGAGCCAGGGCCGCCTCGTACGCGGGATCGGGCGCCGTCCACGAGGTGCGTCGCTTCCCTTCGCGGCTCGCCTTAATCATGTAGGCGGCGAGGCGCTCCGCGCCGATCGGCCAGGCCCCGATGACCGATTGGAAGAAGAGGTAGGCGTCCGCGGCGCTCGGCAGGTCGATCGCGTCTCGATGCGCTTCGGAAGCGGCGCTCAGCTGCGCCACGGCGTCCTGCCAGCCCTGGGGATCCTCGGAGAGAACGGCCAACCTGGCGCGCACATCGGCGCTGCGTTTGGTGTCGTGCGTCGAGAGCGCAAGCATCGCGGCCGGCCAGGCCGTCGCCGCCTGCATCAGCCGATGGAGGGTCTCCGGGGTCGTGCCGAAGCGTCCCGGGTCGCCGCCGACTTCATTGAGGGCGACGAGCCGGTGATGCCGGTAGAAGGCAGTGTCCTCCACGCCCTTCGCCATCGCGGCCGGAGTCAGCTGCTGGAAGCGCAACGCCAGCTCCTCGCCCGCCCCGCCCCCGGCCTCGAGCCGCAGCATCCGCTCGAGCAGCTCGAAGAGGCGCCGGTCGAGGTCGGGGCGCGCTTCTGCTGCGGCCGCTACGGTGTCCCGGATCAGGGCGGCATCGTCGTCGCTGACGTGCCTCGGCACGGCGGTGACGTAGGTTCGATACACCGGCAGCCGCCCAACGACGTCGCACAGAACCTCGCGCAGTCCGCGGTGCGGGAGATCGGGGTCGCCCTCCACGGCGAGCGCGGCCGCAAAGAGATCGGTCAGACGGTTCAGGTCGCTGCCGAGAAGCGCGTCGAGCACCTCGAGCCGCGCGCCGGCGGCCACGGCATCCCATCCGGGCGGACCATCGGCGACGGATGCCCAGACCGCGCTCATGCCCGCCTCCCCGTCGCCATCGACGAACAGCCCGGTCGCGAGATTCGCGAACCGGTAGCCCGTCGTTCCGTCCACCGGCCAGGAGGACGGCAGCGACTCCTCGGCGCCGAGGATCTTCTCGGCCACGATCCACGCGCCGGGCGCCGCCGCGCGCAGGCGCGCGAGATAGCCGGCCGGGTCGCGCAGGCCGTCGGGATGATCGACGCGCAGACCCTGGACGAGGCCATCGGCCACCCAGCGCAGGATCAGCCGGTGCGTCTCGGCGAACACGGCCGGGTCCTCCACCCGTAGCCCGATCAGCTCGTTCACATCGAAGAACCGGCGGTAGTTGAGCTCGTCCGGCGCGGCGCGCCAGGATACGAGCCGGTAGTGCTGGTTCTCCAGCAGCGCCTCGAGGCGAGCCCGATCGGCGTTGATCGCGGTGACCTCGGCGTCGCCGGGCGTGCCCGGCAGCGTCGCGGGATCGATCGGGAATCGCCGATGGCCGTGTGCGAAGAGCAGGCCCGCCCCATCCCGCACCAGCCGGGGAGCATCAACCTCGTCGTCGGACAGCAGCGGCAGCACGACGGCGTCGCCGGAGCCCCAATCGACGTCGAAGAAGGACGCGTAGCGGCTCGCCCGCCCGTGGGCCAGGACGTCCCACCACCAGCGGTTGTGGTCGGACGAGATGGCCATGTGGTTCGGGACGATGTCGACGACCAGTCCCATGCCGCGTCCCTGGATGGCATCGGCCAGGCGGGCGAGGGCATCCGCGCCGCCGAGGTCCTCGCTGACCCGCCCGTGATCCACCACGTCGTACCCGTGCGTCGACCCGGGCACCGCCTGGAGCAGCGGGCTGGTGTAGAGGTGGCTGACGCCGAGCTCGGCCAGGTACGGCACGAGCGCCGCCGCGTCGTCGAGCGTGAACCCGGCGTGCAGCTGAACGCGGTAGCTTGCCCTGGGCCGCAGCACCTAGTGGCCGCTGATGCGACGGACGCGGGGCAGGCGCCGCAGGCAGACCACGGAGCGCTCGGCGACCCGATACACCGCGCCCCCCTCGTGCTCGCCGTGCGCCGCCTGGAAGGTGCGGTGGACCGTGTCGAAGACCGTCTCCCAGCGCCGCGATGCCTCGTGGTTGGGCAGGGTGAAGGCGACCGGATGGTCGTCCGCGTTGTAGATGATGAGCAGGGTGTCGTCCACGATCCGCTCGCCACGCGGCCCGCGGTCGTCGATCGCATCCCCGGCCAGCTGCACGGCCAGGGTCCGCACGCCGGGTGCCTGCCACTGGTGATCGGTCATCTCGGTGCCGTCGGGCGCGAACCAGGTCAGGTCCTTGACGCGCGAGCCGCGGATCTGGCGGCCCTGGAAGAAGCGCCGGCGGCGAAGGACCGGGTGCCCCTTGAAGAGCCGGATGAGCGACCGCGTGAAGCTCAGGAGCGCGCGGTCCCGCCGCTGCAGGTTCCAGTCGAACCAGCTGGTCTCGTTGTCCTGCGCGTACCCGTTGTTGTTACCGTCCTGGGTGCGGCCGATCTCGTCGCCACCCAGCAGCATCGGCACCCCGTGGCTGAGCAGCAGCGTGGCGAGGAAGTTCCGCTTCTGCCGCTCGCGGATCTCGATGACGGCCTCCTCGTCGGTCTCGCCCTCGACGCCGAAGTTCATGCTCTCGTTGTTGTTGTCGCCGTCCAGGTTGTTCTCGCCGTTGGCCTCGTTGTGCTTGGACTCGTAGCTGACCAGGTCGTTCAGGGTGAACCCGTCGTGCGCGGTGACGAAGTTGATGCTGGCGTGCGGCCGTCGCCCGGAGCTGGCGTAGAGGTCGGAGCTGCCGCTGAGCCGATAGGCCAGCTCGGCCGCCTGGCCGCCGACGCCCTTCCAGAACCGGCGCACGGTGTCGCGGTACTTGCCGTTCCACTCCGCCCAGCCGACCGGGAAGTTCCCGACCTGGTAGCCACCGGGACCGACGTCCCATGGCTCGGCGATGAGCTTCACCTGGTTGATGATCGGGTCCTGGTGAATGATGTCGAAGAAGCTGCCGAGCTTGTCGACGTCGTGGAGCTCGCGCGCGAGCGCCGAGGCGAGGTCGAACCGGAAGCCGTCGACGTGCATCTCGGTGATCCAGTAGCGCAGCGAATCCATGATGAGCTGGAGGACCTTCGGGCTCGTCGCGTCGAGCGTGTTGCCGGTGCCGGTGTAGTCGACGTAGAGCGCCGGGTTCTCCGCGCTGAGCCGGTAGTAGGCCGCATTGTCGATGCCGCGGAAGCTCAGCGTCGGCCCGAGATGGTTGCTCTCGCCGGTGTGGTTGTAGACGACGTCGAGGATCACCTCGATGCCGGCGTCGTGGAGGCGCTTCACCATCGTCTTGAACTCGCTCACCGGCTCCCCGGTGGCCGAGTAACGCACGTCGGGCGCGAAGAAGCCGATTGTGTTGTAGCCCCAGTAGTTCGTCAGGCCGCGCTCGGCGAGGTGGCGCTCGTCCACGTGCTGGTGGACCGGCAGGAGCTCGACCGCCGTGATGCCGAGGCTGGTGAGGTAGTCGATCGACGGCGCCGAGCCGAGTCCGGCGTACGTGCCACGCAGCTCCTCCGGCACCTCGGGGTTGCGCTGCGTGAACCCCTTGACGTGCACCTCGTAGATGAGCGTCCGGTCGAGCGGCGTGTTCAGCTGTGTGTCGCCGCCCCACACGAAGGCGTGGTTCACCACGACGCCCTTCGGAACGAACGGGGCGGAGTCGCGATCGTCGGGCTCGTCGGCATCGTCCGAGCCGATCCGGTACCCGAACAGCGAGTCGTCCCAGGTCACCGCGCCGTCGACGCGCTTCGCGTACGGATCGATCAGCAGCTTGGCGGGATTGAACCGATGCCCGGCGGGAGGGTCATAGGCACCGTGCATCCGGTAGCCGTAGCGCTGGCCGGGCCGGGCGTCAGGCAGGTAGCAGTGCCAGACCAGGTCGGTCTGCTCGACCAGTCGGATGCGCTGCTCGCCGCTCCCGTCGGCCTCGAACAGGCAGAGGTCGACCTGCTCGGCGTTCTCGCTGAAGATCGCGAAGTTGACGCCGGACCCGTCCCAGGTGGCGCCGAGGGGATACGGGATCCCCCGCCAGACCCGTACGCTCACCGGGTCTCGCTGACCGGGCGCATGCGCAGGAGCGGTCCACGTCGTGGCATGTGCCCGATGATGCCATCGGCGGACAGGTCCGGAAGCCTCATCGGGCTCATTCGGCGGTCAGGCGCTCGACCGCGGCCAGTGGCAGCCAGAGCCAGTCGGGGCGGTTGTTCGCCTCGTAGCGGACCTCGTAGCAGGCCTTCTCGAGCTCGAACGCCGTCAGCAGTGAGGCCTCGGCTGGACCGATGGCGCCATAGGCACCCAGGAAGGCGCCGCGCGCCTCGGCAAGCCACGCGGCGGCATCGAACCCAGGGCTGGCACGCTCGGCCGTGCGCGCCGCATAGTCCAGGCTGCGGAGGAGGCCGGCGACGTCACGCATCGGCGATCCGGGCTGGCGCCGCTCCTCGAGCGGCCTTGCCGGCTCGCCCTCGAAGTCGATGACGCTGAAGCCGCCGTCGCTCCGCGCCAGCAGCTGGCCGAGGTGGTAGTCGCCGTGGACGCGGCTC
>DASVEH010000391.1:0-6069 GCA_036380655.1 Candidatus Limnocylindria bacterium
CAGGTCATCACCAACGCGGAGGGCGGCCGCACCACGCCATCGGTCGTCGGCTTCCCCAAGAGCGGTGAGCGTCTCGTCGGCCAGGTGGCCAAGCGCCAGGCGATCACCAATCCCGAGAACACCATCTTCAGCATCAAGCGCTTCATGGGCCGCCGCTTCGACGACCCGGAGGTGCAGCGATCGCAGACCCTCGTCCCCTACGAGGTGATCAAGGATCCGAAGTCGGACGGCATCGTCGTCAAGCTCGGCAACGACAAGCACTTCAGCCCCCCGGAGATCAGCGCCATGATCCTCCAGAAGCTGAAGGCCGATGCCGAGGCATATCTCGGCGAGAAGGTGACCGAGGCGGTCATCACGGTGCCGGCCTACTTCGACGACACCCAGCGCCAGGCCACCAAGGACGCGGGGCGCATCGCCGGCCTCGACGTGAAGCGGATCGTCAACGAGCCGACCGCATCGGCTCTGGCGTACGGGCTCGACAAGCAGAAGGACGAGAAGATCGCCGTCTACGATCTCGGCGGCGGCACCTTCGACATCTCGATCCTCGAGCTGTCCGAGGGCGTCTTCGAGGTCCGCTCGACGAACGGCGACACCCACCTCGGTGGCGACGACTTCGATCAGCGGGTCATCGACTGGCTGAGCGAGGAGTTCAAGAAGAGCGAGGGGATCGATCTCACGAAAGATCGGATTGCCCTCCAGCGCCTGAAGGAGGCGGCCGAGAAGGCGAAGATCGAGCTGTCGAGCACGACCTCGACCGAGATCAATCTGCCCTTCATCAGCGCCGATGCCTCCGGCCCGAAGCACCTCGTCCTCAACCTCACGCGGGCGAAGCTGGAGGACCTCGTCGCCGATCTCATCACGAAGACGGCCGACCCGGTCAAGAAGGCGCTCGCCGATGCCGGCATGAAGCCCGGCGACATCGACGAGGTGATCCTGGTCGGCGGCATGACCCGCATGCCGGCGGTCGTCGAGGCCGTCAAGAAGATGTTCGACGGCAAGGAGCCGCACAAGGGCGTCAACCCCGACGAGGTGGTGGCGGTCGGTGCGGCCATCCAGGCTGGCGTGCTGGCAGGCGAGGTCAAGGACGTCCTGCTCCTCGACGTGACCCCTCTGAGCCTCGGCATCGAGACGATGGGCGGCGTGGCGACCAAGATGATCAACCGCAACACGACGATCCCGACGTCGCATACGCAGATCTTCTCGACCGCCTCCGACAGCCAGCCGTCGGTCGACATCGTGGTGCTCCAGGGTGAGCGCGAGATGGCGTCGGACAACAAGAAGCTGGCAACCTTCCGGCTCGACGGCATTCCGCCGGCCCCGCGCGGGGTGCCGCAGATCGAGGTGACCTTCGACATCGACGCCAACGGCATCCTGAACGTGGCCGCCAAGGACAAGGCCACGAACAAGGAGCAGAAGGTGACGATCACCGCTTCGTCGATGCTGGCCAAGGAGGACGTCGACAAGATGGTCCGAGATGCGGCCGAGCACGCCGAGGAGGACCGCGCGCGTCGCGCGGCCACCGAGTCGCGCAACGAGGCCGACGCGCTCGTCTACCAGGGCGAGCGGCTGCTCAAGGACCTCGACGACAAGCTCTCCGACGAGGAGAAGGCGGAGGTCAACGCCCGCATCGAATCGGTCCGAGAGGCGCTGAAGGGTGAGGACGCCGGAGCCGTGGACTCCACCAAGGGCCAGCTTGCCGAGGTGCTGCAGCGGATCGGCATCAAGGCCTACGAGGCCACCGGGACCGGCGGGGACGGCAACGGGACCGAGGGCGCGGCGGGCGGCGAGCCCGCCGGCGAGGCGGCCTCCGAGGAAGAGGGCGAGACGATCGAGGGCGAGTACAAGGAGGTCTGACGCCTCCCCTTCAAGCGTCCCCAACGAAGACGGGAAAGACCGGCCCCACGGGCCGGTCTTTCGCAATGGGCGACCGGTGACGTCAGCCGTCGACGGGCTGCGGCTGGCCGCACATGGGGCAGCGACGGGCCGCCAGCGGAATCTCGGAGGCGCACTCGGTACAGGTCTTCGTGGTGGTGGCTACCGGCCCCTTGAGGCGCTCCATCGGCTTCACGACGAAGAAGTAGATCACCGCCGCGACGATGAGGAAGGCGATCAGCGCGTTCAGGAAGAGGCCGTACCGCACCTCGGCGCTCCCGACGCTGAAGCTGAGCGTCGAGAAGTCGGGGATGCCGATCAGGCCGAGCAGTGGCGTGAGGATGTCCGCGACGAACGAGTTGACCACGGTGGCGAGGCAAGGCCGAGCACGAGCGCCACCGCCAGGTCCACCACGTTGCCGCGCATGACGAAAACCTTGAATCCCTGGATCATTGAACCCTCCTCCAGAAGTGGCCGCCGGATGGGCTGCGCGTGCAGGACCAGTGTAGGGGGCTTGCTCGCCGACCGACCGTGGTCCGCGTCGGTAGACTCGTCGGAGCCATGCGACTCGCCACCTGGAACGTCAACTCCCTGAAGGCACGCCTCGACCGGGTGCTGGCGTGGACCGAGCGCCACCAGCCGGACGTCCTCTGCCTCCAGGAGACGAAGCTGTCCGATGCGCAGGCGCCGCTCATGGACTTCAGCGCGCTCGGTTACGAGCTCGTCCATCACGGACCGGGTCGATGGAATGGCGTTGCCATCGCGTCCCGCATCGGGGTCTCCGACGTGGTTGCCGGGATCCCGACGCCCGACGGCTGGACCGATGACGGCGGGCGGTTCCTGGCTGCCACCTGCGGGCCGATACGCGTCGCCTCGATCTACGTTCCCAATGGCCGCGTTGTCGACTCCGAGTTCTACCTCGAGAAGCTCGAGTGGCTGGCACGTCTGTCTGTCTGGCTGGATGACAACGATCCGACGACCGAGCTCGCGATCTGCGGCGACTTCAACGTGGCGCCCGAGGATATCGACGTGTGGGACGTCACCGCCGTCCACGGCGCCACGCACGTCTCGCCCCGCGAGCGAGCCGCGGTGGCGAAGCTTCGCGACTGGGGGATGGTCGACGTCGTGCGCAGCTTCCACCCGGAGCCCGGCTTCTTCAGCTGGTGGGACTACCGGGCCGGGCATTTCCACAAGAACTTCGGGATGCGGATCGACCACGTCTACGTGTCGGCCCCGCTCGCGGCGCGGGCGATCGCGGCGGAGCGCGACCGCGATGCGCGAAAGCCATCCACCTATCCCGGCATCCCCTCGGACCACGCACCGATCGTGGTCGACTTCGACGAGCCGGTGTGACGACGTGACCTCCGACGATCGGCGCGTCCGGTTCGACTTCGAGATCGACTTCTCGAACGGCGGCGGCATCCAGGGCCAAGGGTTCCGGCTCGACATCGAGGGCGACGACATCGACGACGCGGCGCTCGCCGACGCGATCGTCCGCGAGCTCCGGCTGCTCATGGTCAGCGCGGTCCGGATCCGCAACAAGGCGATCGTCGCGGAGAGCCACAAGCGCGCTGCCGCCGCCGTGCCCGCCGCCGCAGGACCGCCGCGGCACAGCCGCTTCGTCGACCTCTCACATGTCATCGAGCACGGCATGGAGACGTACCGTGGGCTGCCGGCACCGATCATCGAAGACCACCTCAGCCGCGAGGAGTCGCGTGCCCACTATGCCGAGGGCACCCAGTTCCAGATCGGGCGGCTGACGATGGTGGGGAACACCGGCACCTACCTCGACGCCCCCTTCCATCGCTACGCAGATGGTCGCGACGTCTCCGAACTCGACCTGACGGCCTTCGCGGACCTACCCGGCACGGTCGTCAGAGTCACCGGGATGGACGGCCGGGCAATCCCGCGGTCCGCCTTCCTCACCGATGACGTGCGCGGCCGTGCGGTCCTCGTCCATACCGGCTGGGACGCCCACTGGCGCACCGATACCTACTTCAGCGGGCATCCGTTCCTGACCCGCGATGCCGCGGAGCACCTGCGCGCGGCAGGAGCCGCGCTCGTCGGGATCGACTCGCTGAACATCGATGACACGGCCGACGGCACGCGGCCCGCGCACTCCGTGCTGCTCGGTGCCGGGATCCCGATCGTCGAGCACCTGCGCGGCCTCGACCAGCTGCCGCTCGCGGGCTTCCGCTTCTGGGCCGTGCCGGCGCCCGCGCGCGGCATGGGCACGTTCCCGGTGCGCGCCTTCGCGGCCGTCGAGGTCTCGACGTGATTCGGGGTGTGACGCCGTATCTGGTCATCGACGGCGCGGCGGCCGCGATCGACTGGTACCGCGACGTCTTCGGTGCCGAGGAGGTGACGCGCATGACCGGAGGCGCCGGACGGATCGCACACGCCGAGCTGCGCATCGGCTCCTCGTCGATCTTCATCGGCGACGAGCACGTTCACTACGAGGACATTCACGGCCCGCCGCGGATCGGCGGCACGCCGGTCTACCTCGATCTCGAGACCGATGACGTCGCCGCCGTGTTCGCGCGCGCCGTCGCCGCGGGCGCCACGGCCATCCGCGATCCGACCGATCCACAGCAGCCGATCTGGTCGGCGAAGGTGCGCGACCCGTTCGGCCACATCTGGCTCATCACCCGGGCGCAAACGGCCTAGACGCGGGCTCTCTGCGGCGCGCAGGAACGCCGGGCAGTCGTCTTCTGCTGGTCGTCACACCCTACGCAACCGCCAGGCGTCGTACTGCTGCCGCGAGATCCCGCCCTGGGCGGGTGCGCGGCCAGACGATTCTGGCCGCGCCGACGAAGGACCGATACTCCCCGAGCGCCTCGGCGAGCGCGCCGATGAAGCCCGGCGCCTCCATCGGGTCGAACCCGGACTCGAACCAGGTACCAATGATGGCCAGCGTCTTCGCCTTGCGGTCCAGCCGCGGCTCGATCCGGCCGACGAATCGGTCGCCGAACAGGATCGGCAGGACGTAGTAGCCCCAGCGGCGCTTCGCCTCCGGGACGTACACCTCCCACAGGTAGTCGTAGCTCCACAGCTCGCGCAGCATCCGCCGATCCCACACCAGGGGGTCGAGCGGCGCCAGGAACGCGACCGAGAGTGAGACGCCGTCGGCGTCGGCCGCCGAGTCGAGAAGCGCCTTCTCCTCGGCGACGACGTAGCGCGTGCCCTTGAGGCCTTCCACGTCGACCGGCAGCAGCGCGCCGGCGTCGACCAGGCGCTCGGTGCGGCGCACGCGCTCGGCCGTCGAGCCGGCGCTGTACATCACCTCCGACTGGGTTCCGGCCGGCTTGGTGAGGCCGACGGCTCGGTATCGGCTCAGCAGCCGATGGGTCATGGCGTCCTCCTCGGACTCGTGCAGCCGCATGAGCTCGGCCGGCACGAGCCGCTCGATGAGGTCGTAGTAGCGCCGGTTGCCCTCCCGGTACGCGATGCCGATCCGTCCCGACACGAAGAGGGCCTCCATCACCGCGCGGCTGGCACGCGTCGGCGCCCACCACCAGTCGACGGCATGGGCATGCTCGCTGAAGGCGGCGGTGGAGAGGGGACCGTCGGCTTTGAGGCGCTTGAGGATCGCCTTGGCGACGTCGGCCTGCTCCCTGAGGATGCCCCCGTCGACTCCCGGCGCGTTGCGGGTCCAGCTGACGCGGTAATGCGGCAGCTCGTGCATGGGCAGCAGGTTGAGGCTCTTGTTGTAGATCTCGATGAGCCGCCGATCCGGACCGTAGAGCCACCCCTCGCACCATGCGCGCTGGTAGCCCGCAACGCGTGCGTGGAGGACGAGGTCGTGGTTGCGGGCGCCGGGAACCTCGAGCGGGTCGAACTGGAGAAGGCCCAGACGCTCCACCACCGTCAGGACCGACTCCGGCTCGGCGGGAAGGGCGCGCGGCGGGGCGAGGAGGTGCCGCTGGACGAGGAACCGCCGAGCGTGGTCGGCAGAGATGTGAAGCGCTGTCATCGGGCCGATCGTAGTCGCTGGTTCATGACGAGTGGTGGCAGGAATCGAGGCCGCCGAGTGCAGGTGTCGACGCGCACTCGTCGGCAGCCTCCGGCGTCGTGAGGAGACTGGCACTCGCGGCATCGGAGTGCCAATTGGTATTATCCTGCCCGCCATGGCCGTGAAGCGTGACTACTACGACGTCCTCGGCGTCGGCCGGGATGCCGACGACGCCGAGATCAAGC
>DASVEH010000392.1:0-2052 GCA_036380655.1 Candidatus Limnocylindria bacterium
CGCGCGGGTCGTAGGTGATGACGGTGCGGTCGGGGAAATGCCCGGCAAGGGTTCCGAACCCCGCAGCGCCCATCGGTGAGCCGATGAGGAAGAGGGGCGGCGTGTCGCCGTCGCCGCCGGGGCGAACGTCGTAGGTCAGCGTGGCGCCCGGCGCCTCGAGCGTGCGGGTCGTGTTCTCGGTCAGGGTCATGATCCTCTCCAACAGCTGAAACGTTGCGTGGTTGCTTCTACGACTCGCCCGGATGGCGAGGCTCATCGGTATCGACCTTGCGGAAGGTGATGGGGAAGTCGAGCTCCCAGGTCGTGCCGTCCGCGGACGACTCCCACCGGCCGTCGATCGTGCCGCCGGCGCCCAGGAAGGTGCCGACGAAGCGCTGATGAAAGCCCGGAGCCGAACGCTCCAGCCGCCACTCCTCGTCGGTGAGCGTTCCGCGATAGATCCGCGAGACGCCGCGATCATCGGCGTACAGCTGGACGACCTCGTCGGTGGAGTCGTCCCAGCCGATGACCGCCCACGTTGACCGGGGGGCGTTCTCCACCCAGCCCGGGTCGCTCCACTTGGCGCGCGAGCGCTCGAGGACGAAGGCTCCGTCCTCGATCCACTCGAAGGTCGCCGTGCCGCGCCCCATCGGCTGCCCCTCGACGACGGGCTCGAACTCCCACGTCCCGATGAGGGCCTCCAGTGGCGATCGCTCCGCCGCCATGGTCAGGCGACCCTCTCCTCGGCCAGGATCGCATCGATCTGGCCGACGGCCTCGGTCAGGCCCTGCTCCATGCCCATCGCGATCAGCTGCTCCATGGCTTCGGTGCTGGGAAAGATGTTCTCGATCGACATCCGCGTCCGCCCCGCACCGACATCCTCGATCGTCACGCGGAACTCGTTTCCCGGCAGGTCGGTGTTGTCGGTCCCGTCGTCGTTGCGGAAGCCGTCGTGGACGACGAGCCGATGCGGCGGCTCGACCTCGACGATGTCCCAGTAGCCCTTCGGCTGGTCGCCTTCCGGACCGGTCATGTGGTACTCGACGCGGCTGCCCGGCGCCAGGTCGTGCTTCGTGAAGGTGGCAGGGTAGGTGGGCGGGCCCCACCAGCGCTCCAACAGGCGCGGATCGGCCCAGAGCTGCCAGACCCGATCGGCCGAGGCTTCGAATTCGGCGTCGAGGGTCATCGTCAGGGCCTGCGGGTCCTTGCGGACGGCGGTGACGGTCATGGTCTGCCTCCTTACGGTTCGGTGACGAGCTCGGTCATGCGGTCGATCCGCCCGCGCCACAGCTCTTCGTACTGGTCGAGAACCCGGCGTGCAGCGAGCAGCGCCGTCAGGTTCGTGCGGACGATCTTGCGGCGGCCGACTCGCTGCTTCGTGACGAGCCCAGCCCGCTCGAGGATGGCGACGTGCTTCTGCACGGCCGCGAAGCTCATCGGGTAGTGGCCGGCCAGCTCGGCAACGCCCTCCTCCGCGTCGATCGCCCGGCGCACGATGTCGCGCCGCGTCGCATCGGCCAGTGCGCCGAACATGCGGTCGAAGTCGGGAGGAATCGTCTGCATGAATACAACCATACGGTTGTATCACGCACCTGTCAACCCGGACGAGAGGCCCTAGCGGTTCTGCTCGGCGCGGACGAAGAGGGCGGTGCCGATGACGATGAAGACCGCGAACAGTCCGCCGATGATCGCCAGGTTCGTGCTCAGCGAGACGAGCGGCACGTCGACCCGCTCGGGGTGGAAGCCGTAGTACACGTTGCGCAGCAGGTCCACCGCGTATCGCATCGGCGCCAGGCGCGAGAGGATGTCGAGGAACCACGGCAGGTTCTCGATTGGGTTGAAGACGCCCGCCAGGAAGAACTGCGGCAGCATGACGAACGGGAAGATTTGCGTGGCTGCCCGCCGGTTCGGCAGCCGGGAGAGGACGAGGACCCCGAACGCGCCGCCGAAGACGGTGATGACGATGGCGGCCGGCACGAGCGCCAGGAGGGTAAGCGGCCCGAGCCCGATGCCGATGACGATCCCGAAGATGACGATCGCCAGGCCCTGCGGCAGCGCGACGAGCGACTCTCC
>DASVEH010000393.1:0-2857 GCA_036380655.1 Candidatus Limnocylindria bacterium
GTGAGCAGCTTGGTGGTGCGGATGTTCACCGCACCGCTGCTGTTGATCGCGATGGCCACCGCCGCCGCGGCCTCGTCGTCGGGCACCTCGGCGATCGCGAAGACATCGGTGTCACCGAACGCGAAGTGGAACGACTCGAGCCGGCCGCCCATCGCCTCCAGCATGCTCGACACGGCGTCGATCCGGGACTTCGCGCCGGCGGAGCGGACCCCTTCCATTCCCTGGGCCGTGTAGTTGGCGCTGATCATGTACTTGGGCATGGGAACACCTTCCGGTCGAGGACATCGCGCTTCTGCACGCTAATCCGTCCCCGTACCTTGTCAACGGCACAAAGGGGCCCAGCTCCCTCATCCAGGTCGCCTCCGGGGGGCAACACCGGCAGAAACCAAAGTCGTGGACTGCCACACGGAGATGAGTTCTCGGCGGGGGACCGGTCTACCCTGCCAGCACCCGCCGGAGGAGGCGCGCCATGGGCAAGGTCATCGCATCCATCACGACGTCGGTCGACGGCTACGTCACCGGGCCTGACGACGGCCCGGAGTACGGGCTCGGCAAGGGCGGGGAAAGGCTGCACTACTGGGTGATGGGCGGCCCGTGGACCTACGACGGCGGCCACGAGTTCGCGATGCACGGACCTGACAAGGAGTTCTACGACGAGCTGGTCTCGACGATCTCGTCCGGCATCGTCGGCCGCGGCATGTACGACGCGGCGGGCGCCTGGGGAGGGACGAATCCGTTTCCCGGGCCACTGTTCGTGCTCACCCACCGCACCGAGGACCAGCCCGCCCCGGAGGCAGGCTTCACGTTCATCTCCGGCCTCGACGACGCGCTGGCCAAGGCGCGCGCCGCCGCCGGCTCCGGCGATGTCTCGGTCGGCGGCGGCGCCGAGGTGATCCGGGAGGCTCTGGCGGCCGGGCAGGTCGACGAGCTCGTCATCTCGACGGCACCGGTGATCCTGGGTGCGGGCAAGCGACTCTTCGACGGGTTCGACCGGGACGTCGACCTCGAGGTGGGCAAGGTCTACAGCTCGCCATACGCCACGCACGTGCGGTACGCCGTTGCGAAGTAGGCACGAACGCAGACCGACGTGGTGAACCTCGTCCACAGATAGGACGACCCTGGTCGCCTACCACCCCCGGACCTGCCCGGGCGGAGGCGCTCACCCAGGAGCAGAGCTCGGATTCCGCTCGAAGGACGCCTTGAGCGCGTCGATCGTGATAGTGCGTTCCTTGACGGCGAACCGCCTCCAGACCGGTGTGCCTAGGCGCCACACGCCGTACGACACCAACTTGCCGCGATGGAGGACCAGCGTCTCGCTGTCACCGGAGGGCCGCAGGTGATAGCTCGGCCAGCCCTCGAACTTGAGCTTGCCCGCCTTCGACTCCTCCCACCAGTGGTAGACGATCGTGTGCGGCGCCTCCATCTCGGCGATCTCCCCGGGCATGGGGCCCTGGCTCGTCTCGTCGACGAACGTCGTCCCGACGGCGGGCTCTCCGGGGGAGGTCTGCCGGGTTCGCTTGAGCATGCTTCCGGTCTCGGCCATCCAGTCGTTATGCCCCTCGATGTCAACGAGCCGTGCGAACACCTGGTCGATCGGTGCCCGGATCGTGCGCTCGAGCTCGAACTCGATGGGCTTCATGCGAGCCATCATCCTGGCCCGGCGGATGCAGTACAAGGCTCCAGCTGCGTCAAGGCCAATGGTGTCGGCCAGCCGTCAGCTGGGCGGTGATGACCGACCCCGACGCCAACCAGTTCTGCTGATTGGTTCGCGCGTCAGTGCAGCACAGACTCCATCCGCAGCGGTGGTCCGTTGTCCGCAGCGTGCGCTGCAGCACGTGATGACCACCTGCGCGTGAGTGCGACCGCCCCGGCGCACGGCCACTCCTTCATGCCGCGACGAGTGTGCTCGGTATGTGCCGCTGCCGGCGCGCCGTTCGGCGGCTGACACGACCGCCCGAGAACCGGCATCACCGAGCGACGTTGAGGAGGCGCCTCATGCCGATGTTGGAGCGGCTACCCCGGAGCGCAAACCAGAGATCAACTGGAGGGGCGAATCGGCCCATCGGGATGCGGTGTCGTCAAAGGGTCGGCATGCCGACTGACCAACTTCCATCCGTCACTCTCCCGGCGGAATGTGGTCGTGACACGCAAGGCGAATGGCGACCGCTCGCTGCGGCCGGCCACCTTGGTCTCCCAGTGCTCGACTTCGAACAGTGTGACGAGGTCAGCGCTTGTGTAGCGCGAGACCTCCTCGAACCGGATGGCCTTGCCATCGTGGAAGTTCGATGACGCGAAGTCGAGCGCCTGCGAGACTTCGTCCCAACCACGTGAGGAGCCGCCGAACGGATTGGCTAGGAGCACGTCTCCGCGCCGTGCGTACAGTGCTTTCACCGGCGCCGGATCGCCTTGAGCGAATGCGTCGCACGCCGAGTGGTACTGCGCGACGACGTGCCCTATGTCCATTTCGGTTCTCCCATGCTCACTGGATACCGCGGTCGGTTGCGCAAGACAATCGAACGCGCACATGGCGCTCGTGGGCATCCGTCGAGCGCCCACAGATGTCGCACCCGGCCACGGCCACGCCTGGCATCCTTTCTCGAACCTCGCCCGAGCGCACTCAATCGCCGCGATGAGTGCGCTCGGCATGTGCCGCTCTCGCTCGGGCGGAGCCGGTGCTGCGCGTCGCATCCCCGCGATGCTCGTTCGCAATTGATACCGAAGTGCGCCTCAATGGCGCTCTAGGAGGGAATCCATGGCCCGCGACATCGTCTTCACGCCCCACGCGGCGCCGCCGCCGCCGACCTACAGCCAAGCCGTCAAGGGCGCGGGTCTTGTGTTCGTCTCGGGGACGGCCCCG
>DASVEH010000394.1:0-3288 GCA_036380655.1 Candidatus Limnocylindria bacterium
TAGAATCCAGCGATGGCGCAGACGGAGACGGACCCGATCGGAGAACCGACGGAGGCGGCGGCCGAGTACCTCATGACCATTCGCTACATGCACGGCGAGGGTCAGCCGGTGATCGCCGCCCGCCTGGCCGAGCGGCTCGGCGTCAGCGCCGCGACCGTCAGCGAGATGGTCACGCGGCTCGTCCGCGAGGGCCTCCTGAGCGTCGAGGCGGAGACGCGTACGCTCACCCTGACGGAGTCCGGCCGCGCCGCCGCCGAGCGCACCTTCCGCCGCCACGCGCTCTCGGAGTGGCTGCTCACGGAGGTCATCGGTCTCGGCTGGGCCGAGGCGGACGAGGAGGCTCATCACCTCCAGCACGCCTTCAGCGACAGGGTGACCGATCGCATCGACGAGCTCCTCGGGCGACCTCCGACCTGCCCCCACGGCAACCCGATCCCGCGCGACGGCCGCACGCCGGAAAGGCCGGCCGGCCTGCAGCTTTCCGATGCCGCGGCCGGGACCGACGTGACGATTCTGCGCGTCACCGAGGAGGCGGAGGAGGACGCACGGCTGCTGACCTTCCTCCAGGAGAACGGCGTCCGGCCGGGCCACGTGTTCGAGGTCGTCGAGGTCGCGTCCCACATCGGGACGATGACGTTGCGGCGGGTCGCCAGCGACGACCGCGACGGGCACGAAGTCACCATCGGACTCGTCGCAGCGGCGAAGCTGCGGATGCTCGAGGGCCGTGCCGACCAGGCTCTCTTCCATCGCGTCCCCGAGCGGGCCCGGCTGGCGGCGGCCGGCTGAATCGGTCTGCTAGGATCGGCGCACATGGTTCGAAACCGAAGCACGCGCGGGATCATCGCCGCCGTCGCCCTCGTCCTCTGGCTCGGCTACATGGCCGTCGGTCTCGCACTGATCGACACGGTCGCCCCCACCGTCGGCGGTGAGGGCCCCGAGGGTACCGCGGCGTTCGTCGGTCTCGTCTTCGGTGTCGTCACCGTCGGCCTCATCATGTGGGCAGCCTCCGACTGACCCCGCCGGCGCCCGAGAGGCGCCGTGAAAGCGGCCGAAAAGCGCTTGCGCTAGCCTTGGCCGGATGTCCGTCCGTCCACGGTGGCTGCTGCCGGCTGCATTCGTGCTGCTCGGATTGATCTGGGGCTCCTCGTTCCTCTGGATCAAGATCGCGGTCGATGAGATTCCCCCCGCGAGCCTCGTCGCGTGGCGCATGGGGCTTGGTGCGCTCGGAATGCTCGCCCTGTTGGCTGCGATTCGCCCACCGCTGCCGCGCGGCGCGTCGGAGTGGCTGCCACTGGTGGTGCTGGGCGCCATCAATGCGGCAATCCCGATCTTCCTCATCAGCTGGGGCGAGCAGTTCGTCGACAGCGGCACCGCCGCCGTGCTCAACTCGCTGACGCCGATCTTCAGCCTGCTCGTCGCGGGCCTGGCGCTGCGGGTCGAGCCGGTGACCGGCCTGCGCGTCACCGGACTGGTGCTCGGCTTCGTCGGCGCCGCGATGCTGGCCAGCCGTGAGCTCGACCTCCGCGCCGACGCGTCCGGGCTCATCGGTGCCGGCGCCGTCGTCCTGGCCGCCTTCTCCTATGCACTCGGTGCCTCGTATGCCAGGCACCGGATCCGCTCGACGCATCGGTATGTCGTTGCCGGCGGCACGCTCGTGTTCGCGACGGTCGACATGGCGGTTCTTGCCCTCGTCACCGATGGCGGCGTCATCCTCCCGACCCAGCTCGACACGATCGTCGCCGTCCTCTGGCTCGGGCTGCTCGGGTCCTTCGTCGCCTACGTCTGCTTCTTCTTCCTCATCGAGCACCTCGGCGCGACCATCGCGTCGATGGTGACCTACATCTTTCCCGTGGTTGGGGTCGCGCTGGGCGTCCTGGTCCTGGACGAACGCATCGACGCGAGGCTGATCCTGGGGACCGGCCTGGTGCTCGTCGGGATCGTGGTGGTGACCCTTCGCTATGATGCCGCCGTGAGCCGTGTACCCAGCGGAGCGCGCGAATGAGCGGGCCGTGGGACCGGGCGCCGGCCGGTGATCCGGACGACAGCTGGCCGAGCGAGGATCGCGGCGACACTCCTCCCGCGGAGACCGATCGATGGTCCTCGGAAGACCCCTGGGGGGATCCGCCCACCCAGGCCTCGTCCGGCTGGGAGGCATGGCCGCCTGCCGCCCCGATCCCCGAGGACGACCTCCCCGACGACGCGGAGCTTCCCGTCAGCGACCCCTGGGCCGAGTCCTGGTCGGACGAGGCACCCGACGGCCTGGCGCCGAGGCCGCCCTCCCCGGCACCGGCGGACGAGGTGCGCGAGCCGTGGACGCCGTACGAACCGCCACGCGCCCAGCCGTGGATGCCGGCCGACGACCCGTGGGCATCAGGCGCCTCCGAAGAGCCGCCACCGGAGCCGGCGTGGCAGCCCGAGCCCTCGGTCGCACCGCCAGCCGGGCCTGCATACGAGGCCGATGTCGATCGCGCGGAGGCTGCCTCGATCTTCGTCGACGAGCCTCCCGAGCCAGAGGTGGCACCCGAACCCGAGCCGGAGCAACGTCCGCAACCGGAACCGATCGTCGAGCCCGAGCCGGAACCGGAACCGGAACCGGAACCGATCGTCGAGCCCGAGCCCGAGCCCGAGCCCGAGCCAGAGCCGGAGCCGGAGCCGGAACCGGAACCGATCGCTGAGCCGGAGCCCGAGCCCGAGCCGGAGCCCGTGTGGGAGGCCTCGCCCTGGGTCGAGCCGCGATCCGAGCCGGATCCGGAGCCATCCTGGAGCCGTGAGCCGACCTGGTCGGAACGACCGGATTCCACCCAGGTCCTGCCCTCGTCGTGGGCGCCACCGGCGCCGGAGCCGCCCGAGCCGGATCGGGGACCGCAGCTCGACCCGGTCGTCGGCCGCATCCGGGTCTCGCTCGCCCAGCAGGCGCAGGCCGAGGCCGAGGCGGAGGAGGAGAAGCCATCGACGGCCGAGCAGGCGGTGCCATGGCTCATCGGCGTCATCCTGCTGCTGGCCGGCATGGTGATCGTGCTGCTGGCCCTCATCTTTGCCGGCGATGCCTCGCTGCGGGGCGGCGCTGCCGTCCCATCCGACAGTGGCCTGGCTGCCCTGCCGAGCAGCTCCGCCACGGCCACGGTCGAGCCCTCGCCGACCCCGACCGAGGAGCCCAGCGCGAGCGCGGCGCAGAGCGCGGAGCCCGATCCGACCTTGCCGCCCGTCCCGGAGTACGGACCGCTCGAGATGGTTTACCAGGGACGAAGTGCGGCGCTCGCGCCGATCTACCTGCTCCATCGTGACTTC
>DASVEH010000395.1:0-3667 GCA_036380655.1 Candidatus Limnocylindria bacterium
TGTAGACGACGCGGTTGTTCCGATCCCGGATCTCCACGATCGTCGTTGCCGGGTTGAGCTCGCCCTGCTGCGCGAACGCGGTGTAGGCCTGGGTCATGTTGGTCAGGTTGACCGGGACGGATCCGAGGGCCAGGGAGAGGCCCGGATCCTGGTCCATGATGTAATCGGCGCTCGCAATACCGAGCTTCTCGCTGAACTCGGCAGTCGCCTCCGAGCCGACGAGGTACTGCATCATCACCGATGGGATGTTGAGCGAGTAGCGGAGCGCATCCATTGCCAGGACCGGCCCGTGCTCCTTGATGTCGGCGTTGGTGGGCCGGTAGGAGGTCTCCTCGGTCAGCCCGAACTGGGTCATGGCGTCGACGAACATGGTCGACACGGTCGCGTCGCGTGACTGGAAGGCGGACGCGTACGTGATCGGCTTGAAGGCCGATCCCGGCTGGCGGCGACCGAGGCCGGCCACGTCGAACTGGCCCTGGACCCTGGCATCTTCGCGGTTGTAGTAGTCCACGCTGCCGACGTAGGCAACGATCTCGCCCGTGGCCGAGTTGATGGCCACCAGTGCCGAGTTGTTCACGTTGAAGCCACGGAGCTGCTCCACCCACTTCGTGACAAGCCGTTTCGCCTCCTGCTGGAGAGGAAGGTCGAGCGTGGTCTGGATGCGATAGCCGCCGGTCAGCACTTCGCGCTGGGGGTCCGTCACGCCCGGCAGCGTGGCCACGATGCGCTCCGCCTCCTTGCGGACGCGGAAGCTGAAGTGCGGCTCCCGCAGGATGCTTCGCAGCCGGCTCGGCTCCATCTCGAGCCACGAGGTCTTGCGGGCCTGCCGCGCCTCCCGGGCGCTGATGTAGCCCTCCTCCTGCATGGCTCCCAGCACGAAGTTCCGCTCGCGAATGGCAGCGGCGGCCGCCTCCTCGCTGCCCGGCTCCCCGTTCGGGTTCTGGTAGGGATCCAGGAGCGAGGGAGCCTGCGGCAGGGCGGCCAGGAAGGCCGCCTGGGCGATCGACATGTCCTCGAGGTTGGACAGTCCGAAGTAATTGGCGGCGGCGGCCTTGATGCCGTACGAGCCGTTGCCGTAGTAGATGAGATTCAGGTAGGTCTCGAGGATCCGCTCCTTGCCGGCGCGTCCCGGATACGCCGCGGTGACCTGCATCGCCAGGATGTTCTCCCGGATCTTGTCCTCGATGTCAGTCGAGTTGCTCGGCTCGGGCGGCTGACAGACGTCGGTCTCGGCCTCCTCCGGATCGGCCTCGGTGGCCGGAGCGTCGGGGTCCACCTCGCCGACGCTGGCCTCGGGCGTGGCGCTCGGATCGACCTGCGCGATCTCCCCGGACTCGGCGAGCACGCGCGCGTAGTCGATGACCTGCTGAGTGATGGTGGAGGCACCCTGCACGATCTCTCCGGCCTCCAGGTTGGCGAGCGCGGCGCGCACGATGCCCTGGAAGTCGACGCCGTTGTTCTCCCAGAAGGTTCGGTCCTCGCTCGCAACGGTCGCCTGCCAGATCACGTCGGGCAGCGTCGAGAAGGTGACCGCCTCCCGGTTCTGGCACTCAAAGCGTGCCAGCAGCTCATTGCCGGTGCGGTCGTAGACGTAGGTCGACTGCGGCGGCTCGATGCCATTGAGCACCGTCGGCTCGGGCAGGTCCGATGCGAAGTAGTTATAGGCGGCCAGCATGCCGCCCGCCGTCCCTAGGATCGACCCCGCGAACATCAGCCCGAAGACGCCCATGGTGACGAGCAGGAACGTCGCCACGCCGCGGCGACGCCCACCGCGGCGAGTGGTCCGGCGCGTCATCATCAGGTGACGGCGCCGGCGCTGGAGTGCCGGATGCATCGCGCGCAGGGTACCAGCCGCAGGGCGGTGGGTCGAATGACACTCGGCGTCGCCGGGCGGCGCCGGACCCCGATCAGCGGACGACGCGAAGCACGCGGTCGTCGAGGATGAGGACCAGCAGGGCGCCGGCGACCAGGAAGGGTCCGAACGGGATGTAGCTGCGCATGCCGACCCGCCGCGAAGCGAGGAGCACGAGGCTCGTGCCGGCGGACAGAAAGGCGGCGGCGAAGAGCGCGCTGAAGATGGCCGGCCAGCCCAGCATGAGGCCGATCGGCGCCACCAGGTACAGGTCGCCGAGCGCCAGGCCGCCGCGCACGACGAGCGCCAGCGCCCCGAGGAATGCCACCGCGGCGGCGGCGCCCACGAGCGCCATGAGCGGATCGACGCCCGGATTGAGCGGGACGAACAGCGCGCCGAGGACGATGAGCGGGTCGAGCACGACGTGCGGCAGCCGGCGCTGCTCGAGATCGGTGGCCGTCAGCACCAGCAGGAGCGCGAGGAGGACGAGGTAGCAGCCGGTCGCCCACCAGGGCAGCCCCGAGCGAGCGACGACCGCCGCGGCGGCGAGCCCGCTGACGAGCGCGAGCGCAACAGTCCGCCAGCCGATCGGGCGACGCCGGGCCTCGTCGGCCGGCCAGACGCTCGCCAATCGCTCGGCCAGGGCGCCGCCGACCGCGAAGACGCCACCGACGGCGATGATCGCTGGTATCACGCTCGAGCTCAGCCTCCCATGGTCGATGCGCCTCGCCCGGTGCGCGGCGGCACCGCCCATCCTACGGGGCGTCGGAGCGCCCGCCATAGGCCGATGGTCCAGCGCGACGCCCCCGTTCCTTGGCACGCCGCCTGCGTAGTCCCGGCGGCAGGTTCGATCAACACGATCGGCACCCATATGGGAGGACAACACCGTGGACAGTGACCGCGTCGAAGGCCCGCTCAAGGAAGCGGGCGGCAAGGTGAAGGAAGAGTGGGGCGACGCCACCGACAATCCTGAGACCGAGGCCGAGGGCCAGATGGACCAGGCCGAGGGCAAGGTCCAGAACGAGTGGGGCGAGGCCAAGGACGACGTGCGCGACGCCGTCGACGGCGACCGCTAGGCAGCTCCCTCCGTGCGGCGAGCCCCGGCCGATGGTCGGGGCTCGCTCGCGTCCCGGGTCAGTCGCGCACGAAGCCGAGGGCGAGCTCGACGAGCGTGCCGACCGCGGACCCGGTCGCTCCCTTGGGACCGTACGGCTTCTCGGCGCCCAGGTATGCCGTGCTGGCAATGTCGAGGTGGACCCACGGCACCGTCACGAACTCCGAGAGGAACACGGCGCTCTTGATGAGCGACCCGTCACGGCTCCCCGAATTGACGATGTCCGCGTGGGGTGAGTCGTAGCTGGCCCGGTACTCGACGGCCAGGGGCATCTCCCAGATCCA
Organism: Candidatus Limnocylindria bacterium; assembly: GCA_036380655.1. Classification (GTDB taxonomy): domain Bacteria; phylum Chloroflexota; class Limnocylindria; order QHBO01; family QHBO01; genus JACDBZ01. The sequence goes on from DASVEH010000395.1 coordinate 3,251, forward strand.
CTCCCCCGCCCGCTCCGCGGCGTCGGCCACGCGCTGGCCCCAGTCACGCGGGCGAGCGAAGTAGGCGCTGATCTGCTCCCCGAAGGCGATCGCCTGCGCGCCGGTCAGGGTGGCCACGTCGACGATGTGGGTGGCTCCCTGGCGCTCGGCCCAGGTCATCGCGTCCGCCAGGATCAGGCGGCCCTCGGCATCGGTGTTGGTGACCTCGACGGTCATCCCGTTCAGCGCCTTCACCACGTCGCCGGGGCGCTGCGCGTTGCCGCCCGGCATGTTCTCGACCATCGGCGCGACGGCCATGAGAGGCGTGTCGGGCGCGAGCCGCGCGACGGTCCGGGCCGCGGCGATGACGGCGGCAGCGCCGGACTTGTCGTGCTTCATGTCGCCCATGTTCTCGGCCGGCTTGATGCTGATGCCGCC
>DASVEH010000396.1:0-3219 GCA_036380655.1 Candidatus Limnocylindria bacterium
TGCACGCCGATGCCCGGCATGTGCGGGTAGTCGCGCCCGGTGTCCACGACCATGAACACCTTGTAGGCCGCGATGCCGAGATCGACCATGCCCGGGATCTCGTCGACGATCGTGCCGGCGGCGTTGACGTTGTAGTCGACGATCGCCCGATCGGCGTAGAGGTCCAGCATCGACGCCAGCCGCGCGACCGTGTTCGGTGGCGGCTCGACATTGGGCATCGCGAAGGTCGTGGTCACGCCCCCGGCCGCGCACGCGGCCGTCGCGCTCGCGATGTCCTCCTTCTGCGTGTAGCCGGGTTCGCGGTGATGGGTATGGACGTCCACCATGCCCGGCAGGACGTGCTTCCCGGTGGCATCGATGATGCGATCCGCCTCGAGCGGGGCGCCCGGCGCCACGATCGCGGCAACGGTCCCATCACGAACGAAGACGTCGGCGCGCTGGCGACCGGTGGCTGAAACGACGGTTCCGCCCGTTATCGCGAGTTGATACGAGTCCAATGGGCCTCCTCAGTCGGTGGTTCGGGAGAGGCGGATGACTTCGGCATCGGGGGCCTCCTCGTGGACGAGGACTTCGCCCGCGACGAGATAGCGCTCGAACCACTCGACGATGAGCGGATTCACGACGCCCCCGTAGTACTCGTACGCGGCGTAGTGGGTGGTCCCTGTCTGCACGACGAGGCGCTTCGGGCCGGCCGCCCGTTTGTAAAGCCCCAGTGCGTGCTCCTCCGGCGTGACGGCATCGCCTTCCGTGCAGATGAGCATCAACGCGCGGGGTGCGATGGCCGCGACAACATCGATGGGGCGATAAGCGAAGATCGCCTCCGCGCTGGCCAGCTGGACCTGCGTCGGTACCCGGTCATTCACGTCGCTCTTGAGCTTCGAGGCCTTGAACTCGGGCGTGGCGACCATGAGCTCGTTCCGCGGATCCAGAAGCTCCCCGTGGCCGGTGGTCACGCGCACGCGGCGATCGGCGGTCAGGCGCTCGAGGAACTCGAGCCATTCGTACTCGCGGCGCATCCGGCGCATCCAGTCACGACCGTCCGCCACCGGGTTCTGCGCGACGGCGACCCTGATCCGATCGTCCATCCCCGCGACCATCACCGCGTTCCCGCCGCCGGTGCCCCCGGAGCCGAATACCCCGATCCGGGAGGGATCGATCGCGTCCTGCGTCTCGAGGAATGTCACGGCGTTCCGCCAGTCCTCCACCTGGGCCATCGGGTCGAGGTAGCTGGCATCGCCCTCTGAATCGCCGAAGCCCCGATAGTCGAAAGTGAACACGGCGATCCCGGCCGCCAGCAGACCATCGTGGTAAGGCCGATAGAACTTTGCATCCTGGAGTCCGAGCCAACCCGGTCCCTGGACGACAGCCGGGTACGGAGCGGCGCCGACATTCGGTAGCCGCAGGATCGCCGAGATCCGGGATCCGGCACTGTAGAAGGACACGTTCTCGACGCTCATCAAGTGACCTCGGGGTGGGGAATCGCACTGGAGCGACCGCCGATCGGGGGATCGCGCTGGGGTTCGCCGTCGCGCAGGAAGCGACGCAGCAGGGCGGTGACCTTGCGGTAGTGGGAGGCCAGCTCGGCGGTGGCACGCTCCGCGTCGCCGTCCCGGATGGCCTCGTAGAAGATCTGGTGGTGCGTCGGTGAATGCTGGATCAGGCGCCAACGCAGCGCGCGAGCGACCTCGAGCCGCAACCGGGCGATCTGGCCGACGAGCCTGGGACGCGAGGCGACGCTGTACAGCCGCAGGTAGAACTGCTCACGCAGGATCAGATGCCGGTCCGGGTCGGTCGCGTCGGCCATGTCGACGTACGCCCGCTCGATGTCCGCGAGATCGACGTCGGTCAGCAGCGGGATGAGAACCCGGACCGCGTGGCACTCGAGGACCGTGCGCAGCTCGTAGATCTCCTCGATCTCGCTCGCCTCGAGCGCCCGGACGACGGATCCGCGGTGGGCCTCAGACTCGACGAGGCCTTCGTATTCGAGGATCCGCAGGGCCTCCCGGATCGGGATGCGGCTGGTGCCCAGGATGGCCGCGAGGTCCTCCTGGCGCAGGCGCGTACTGGGTGCCAGGACGCCGCGCAGGATCGCCCAGCGAATGGTCTCGAGCGCCGACTCCTTGACGCTCAGCCCGGCCGCTTGGAACTCGTGCGTCAGGTCCGTGAGGCGTTCGACGTCGATCTGCGGCGAAGCGGTGCCGCGACGTTCCATGGCCTCTCCGGTCTCCGGCACGCCGCGCCCTGGTGGCGCCGCTTCAAACGGTAATGTATCCATTCAAGCGCAAGTTGTCTACAATCCGCCACGAGATGCCGTGGCTGGGACGCCCGGCACGCGCTCGAAGAGGCAACCCCGATGCAGCAGGTTTCACCATGATCCCGCGGTTCTCGCTCACCCGTCCGAGAACGTTGGCCGAGGCATTCGCTGCGCATCGCGCCGGCGACGGCGACGCCGTGTACTTCGCGGGCGGGACCGAGCTGCTGCAGGTCATGAAGATGGGATTCGCCCAATTCGGCGTGCTCATCGATCTCAAGGCCATCGACGAGATCCGCGGTCTGGAGGTCGCCTCCGATAGTCGCCTGCGAATCGGCGCGGCGACGACCCACCGGGAGCTCGAACGCTCACCGCTGGTGCGCGAGAGCTTTCCCGCGCTGGCGGCGCTCGAGGCGCGGGTCGCGAATGTCCGCGTCCGGAATACCGGTACGATCGGCGGCAACCTCGCGTTCGCGGAACCCCACTCGGACCCGGCGACGTTCCTGCTGGCGTGCGGGGCGACGGTGGAGCTCGCCGGCCCGAATGGTCGTCGTGAGCTCACGATCGGCGAGTTCCTGCTTGGCCCACTGTTCACCGCCCGCGAACCGGACGAGGTCCTCGTGGCGATCCACATCCCCATGGCAGCGCCGTCCACCGGCCGCGCCTACGACAAGATCGCGTTCTTCGAGCGGCCCGCCGCGTCCGTCGGGGTGGCACTCACCGTCGCGGACCGGGCGGTTCGCAATGTGACGGTAGCCGTCGGGTCATTGACCGAAGTCCCGACGGTCGTGTCGACGGCCGGTGCGGCCTTCCGTGGTGCCGAGGCAACGGAGGAGGGGCTCGACGAGCCCGTCCGCGCGGCGATCGACGCCTTCGGCGGTCTCGATATCGTCGCCGACCTGAATGGCTCAGCCGACTACAAGCGACACCTAGCCGGGGTCCTGCTCGGTCGGGCGGTCCGCGGTGCA
>DASVEH010000397.1:0-2307 GCA_036380655.1 Candidatus Limnocylindria bacterium
ACATCGGGCGTGCGGTTGATCGCGAACGATCGTGATCGTCAGGCGATGACGGTGGCCCCGAGCCGCTGCGGCGCGGCTGTGCCGGTGCCGTCGGGGCCCGCGATGACGTAGGCGATCATCGCGACGAACCCGAAGTTGAAGATCCCTAGCAGGAGGAGCCCCAGGAACCACCGCTTGCTCTCGAGCTGCGAGGTGTTCAGCAGGGCGCCGATCCACGAGATCAGGCCGCCGATCAGCGCGCCCGTGAAGGAGAGCGCGCCGCCGAGGCCGAACCCGCCGAGGATCCACGCGAGGGCGCTGCCCTGGATCCCGACGATGTCCTGACCGTTCATCACGAAGACGTCGTTGGCGATCGCGAGCCAGACCGCGCTGATGGCCACGATGGCGCCTGCGCCCGCGGCGAGCACGCTGCCGACGAAGAGCCGTTTGACGGTTGCCTTGGTCATGAGAGTTCCTTTCGAGTGATCGAGATGGGTTGGATGGGATGAGTCGGGAGGGGGTCAGACGCTGATGACCACCGTGCCCCGGGCGTGTCCTGCGGCGACGTGATCGATCGCCTCGGGGGTCTGGATCAAGGGGTACGTGCGGTCGATGACGGGTCGAAGCTTTCCGGCCTCGACGAGGGCCTTGAGAGCGACCAGGTCATCGTGGTTCTGTGTCTTCACGGTCGGGCTCGCCTGCTCGCGCACGAACATCGAGACGAGCATCGTCCGGATGGTGCGGCCCAGCTTGCCGCCGGCGTGCCCGCCGCCGTTCGAGATGAGCATCCCGCCCGCGGCCAGCGCGCGCCGGGTCCGGGCCATCGAGTGGTTGCCCACGTTGTCCAGGATCAGGTCGTAGCGCTCGGTGCCCGCGGTGAAATCCTCGCGGGTGTAGTCGATGACGTGATCGGCCCCGATGGACCGGACCATGTCCAGGTTCTTCGTGCTTGACACGCCGGTCACCTCGGCGCCGAAGGCTTTCGCGATCTGCACCGCGAACGTGCCGACGCCGCCGGATGCCCCGTTGATCAGGACCTTCTGGCCTGGCTTGACCTTGCCGTTGTCGCGCAGGAGCTGGAGAGCGGTCGTCGCGGACACGCCGACCGACGCGGCCTCTTCGAACGTCAGGTTGGCCGGCTTCACGACGAACTGGCCCTCGGGTGCACGGGCGTATTCGGCGAAGGCGCCCGCGCCCCAGCCGAAGACCTCGTCGCCCGCCCGAAGCTGCGTCACGGCCTTGCCGACCGCCTCCACCGTTCCCGCGACATCGGTCCCGGGGACCCGGTTCTTCGGCTTTCGAAGTCCGGTGGCCAGCCGCATGATGAACGGGGAGCCGGTCATGAGGATCCAGTCGCCGACGTGGATCGAGGCCGCGTGAACGCGGACCAGCACCTCGTCGTCGCCGATCTCCGGCTTGTCGATCTCCTGCGCTTCCAGGACCTCCGCTGAGCCATACCTGTCTTGAACGATCGCCTGCATCACTGGACTCCATTCGCTATACGGTGTAAAGTCACCACAGCCGTGAATGTACGGTGTAAAGTAAGAGCTGTCAACCCCCGAAATCCGGCATCCGGAATCCGGAGCGGATCGGCAGGAAGGAGCCCATGACCACGCCCACGACGAAGACTGCGAAACCGGCCCAGCGCCGCCTCCCGTTGACCCGCGAGCGGGTGCTCGCAGCCGCGCTGAAGCTCGCCGACCAGGGCGGGCTCGAAGGGCTGAGCATGCGCAAGCTCGGTCAGGCCCTCGGGGTCGAAGCGATGGCGCTCTACTACCACTTCGCCAACAAGGAGCGCGTCCTGGATGGCATCGTGGATCTCGTCTTCGGCGAGATCGACCTGCCGACGACCGATGAGGACTGGAAGGTCGCCATGCGCCGACGGGCGATCTCGGTCCGCGACGCGCTGCTTCGTCACCGCTGGGCGATCGGCCTCATGGAGTCGCGGACCAACCCGGGTCCGGCGAACCTGCGGCACCACGACGCCGTGATCGGCAACCTGCGGGCGGCGGGCTTCGACATGGCGCAGGTCGCGACCGCCTACTCCCTCCTGGACAGTTACATCTATGGGTACGCGATGACGAAGATGAACCTCCCCTTCGAGGACAGCAGCGATATCGTCGAGCTGTCGGAGACCATGCTGGCGCCGTTCCCAGCGGGGGAGTACCAGAACCTGGCCGACTTCATCACCGAGTACGCGATGCAGCCCGGCTACGACTACGCGAACGAGTTCGAGTACGGCCTCGACGTCATCCTCGACGGGCTCGAGCGGGTACGCGACCCGATCTGATGCCGCTGAGCGCATTGCGCGCGCGCGCACGATGGAGC
>DASVEH010000398.1:0-5104 GCA_036380655.1 Candidatus Limnocylindria bacterium
CAGTACCTCCGGCAACCCGGTCTCCGACCTTGCGGTTGTCGTCATCCTCATCCTCATCGGCGGATTCTTCGCCGCCAGTGAGATGGCTCTCATCACGGTCAAGCGCCACCGTCTCGGCCAGCTGGCGGACGATGGCAGCAACGCGGCACGCAGCGCCCAGCGATTGGTGGAGGATCCCGGCCGATTCCTGGCCACCATCCAGATCGCGATCACCTTCCTCGGATTCCTCTCCGGCGCGGTCGGCGCGGCCGCCTTCTCCGGCTACCTGGCGGCGTTGATCGACGACATCCCGTGGGGACCGATCCAGGGTGCGGCCGGCTCGATCGCCTTCGTCCTCGTAACGCTGCTCATCGCCCTCGCCTCGATCATCGTCGGTGAGCTCGTCCCGAAGACGCTGGCGCTCAACTTCCCCGAGCGGCTTGCGCTCTTCGTCTCGCGGCCGATCGGCATCATCCAGGGGCTTCTCTCGCCGATCGTGTGGGTGGTCTCGCGCAGCAGCGCGGTCCTCGTCCGGTTGCTCGGCGGCACGGAGAAGCCACAGGGCGGCTACCTGTCGACCGAGGAGCTCAAGCTGCTCGTCGAGACGGGCTCCGAGCAGGGCCAGATCGAGGAGGAGGAGAAGGAGATGATCCACGGGGTCATCGAGCTCGGGGACAAGCGCGTCCACGAGGTCATGGTCCCGCGCATCGGCATCCGCGCCGTCAACGTCGACGATCCGATCGACGAGGTGCTCGACATGATCGTGCGCGCCGGCCACTCACGCCTGCCGGTGTTCGAGGAGAGCCTCGACAACATCGTCGGCATCCTCTACGCCAAGGACCTGCTGCCCTACCTGAAGGGCGAGGGCCGGACGCATGGACCGATCGACATCCGCACGCTCGTCCGCGCGCCGGTCTACGTGCCCGAGTCGAAGGCGGTCGACGAGCTCCTCCACGACATGCAGAACGCGAAGCGCCATATCGCGATCGTGGTCGACGAGTACGGCGGCACCGCCGGGCTGGTGACCATGGAGGACGTCGTCGAGGAGATCGTGGGCGAGATCCAGGACGAGTACGACAGCGAGGAAGCGATGGTTGAGGCAATCGCGTCGGACGACGAGCTCGCCTTCCGGCTCGATGGCCGCGTCAGCATGGACGATCTGCGCGACCTCTTCGACCTCTCCGACGACGACGAGCCCGACGAGGAGGCCTACGACACGGTCGGCGGCTTCGTCGTCCACCGTGAGGGCCGGATTCCGCTGCCGGGTGCAGAGACACCGTTCCGGGACGGCGTCGTGCTCCGCGTCGAGGCCGCCGAGCCACGCCGGGTGGCGCGGGTGGTCGCCTCGCGCGCCCGCCGCCCCGAGGAGGTGTCCGACAACGGCGCCAACGGCCGTCCGATCGGCGGCTGATCGGCGGACGGACTCGGGGCGCCGCTCAGCGGCGCCGTCTGGGGGACCTACGCGGCGATGACCGCCCGGACGAGCATGGCGAGCTCGCGCTTGCCCTCCGGCAGGCAGGGGAGCTGGTCGAGCTGTTCCAGCGAGCGGTCGCGATAGCGGATCGCCTCGCCGAGCGCGTGCTCGCGGGCCCCGCAGCGCTCGAGGATGGCGAGCACCTCGCCGACCTCGTCATCCGACAGCGGCGCCGCGGCCGCGGGGACCGCCACCGGACCGCCCTCGCCGCCTGGCGGGGCAATCTCGTAGATCGCGGCAAGGCGCTCCCGGTCGGCCTCGGCTCCGTGCTCGAGAGCCCACACCACGGGCAGGGTCTTCTTTCGCTTCCGCACGTCGCCGGCTTCGGCCTTCCCGGTCTCGGTCGAGCTCGAGAAGGTGCCCTTCACGTCATCGGCCATCTGGAAGGCCATCCCGAGGTCCCAGCCGAACCGCCGATAGGCCTCGCCGATGTCGTCGTCATCGGTGGCCAGGATCGCGCCCGCCTGGACCGAGGCGGCCAGGAGCGCGGCCGTCTTCTTGCCGATCATCTCGAGGTAGCCGTCGACGGTGACATCGGTCCGGCGCTCGAAGCTGATGTCGAGGTACTGGCCCTCGCAGAGGGCGAGGCAGGTCTCGTCGTAGACCCGCATCATCGACAGCACGCGGCTCTCGCTGAAGCCATCGTCGAGGAGCCGGTAGAGCGCAAGGCGCGAAAGGGCGAACAGCGCGTCGCCGGCGTTGATGGCCAGCGGCACTCCCCAGATGGCCCACAGGGTGGGCCGATGTCGTCGCTCGACGTCGGCGTCCTCGATGTCGTCATGCACGAGGCTGAAGTTGTGCCCGAGCTCCACCGCCGCGGCGCCGGGCATGGCGGCGTGGTAGTCGCCGGTCAGCGACTGGTAGGCGAGGGCTCCCAACAGCGGCCGGAGGCGCTTGCCGCGTGGCGCTGATCCGCCGTCCAGACCCAGGTGGTAGGCGAGCATCTCGTAGAGGGATCGGGCGTGCCCCTGCCGCTCGTCGAGCACCGCCGACATCTCGGCCTCGATGTCGCCGAGGATCTGGCTAAACTCGGTCCTGATGTCCACGGCGGAAGGGTACCCGACCTCCTCGACGAGCCGAGTCATGGCGCCGGGACGGGGAACGGGGTGCGGACCATCGAGATCATGATACGCGAACGTAGCATGTTCTGCGCCGAGCGCCGATGAGCCCGCGGCCGCGCGTCTACAAGACCGAGGCCATCGTGCTGCGCTCGATGAATCTCGGCGAGGCCGATCGGGTGCTCACCGTCCTCACGCCGCGCCTGGGGAAGCTGCGGGTCATCGCGAAGGGCGTGCGCCGCACCCGCTCGCGCATCGGCGGAGCGTTGGAGCCGTTCAGCGACGTGCAGCTCGTCCTGGCCGTGGGGCGGACCTGGGACGTCGTGACATCGTCGTCGCTCGAGGACCCTCACCTCGGCCTGCGCAACGACCTGCACTCGACCGCTGCCGCCTGGTACGTGGTCGAGCTCGCCGACCGCTTCTGCGAGGGCGCGGCCGACTCGCACGAGGCATTCCGGCTGCTGGCCCAGGCCCTCTCCGCCTTCGACGCAGGGTCGGAGGTGTCCCGCGAGGTCGTTGCCCGCTGGTTCGAGCTGGCGCTCCTCGATGCCATGGGGTTCCGTCCCGAGCTGTCGCGCTGCCTGGAGTGCGGCGCGGCCATCGAGCCGGACGGCAACGCCTACTCCCCGGTCGGCGGCGGCGTCCTCTGTCCGCAGTGCTCGCACGCCGCCCACGGAGCTCGCTCGATCACGCCCGATGGGCTCAAGGTGCTGCGCCACCTCCAGCGATCTGCGCTCGTCGGGGTCATCCGGCTGCGCCTGACGCCGGCCGTCCAGCGCGAGATCGAGCGGCTGCTGCACGCCACCGTCTCGGCCGTCCTGGAGCGTGAGCTGCGGTCGCGTGACTTCCTCTCCGAGGTCGCCGCACGGGAGGCCGCTGCCGTCCCTCATTGAGCAACCGCATGACCCCGATTGCCCGTGGAGCCGGGGCGTAGCGCCATCAAGGGTGATGTCGCGAGCCGCCTCCGGTAGACTCGACCCGCCCACACAACATCCGTCGCACCAGGAGCCCTCTTCGCTCGTGCCAGCGCCGAACTTCGACGTCATCGCCAGCCTCGCCAAGCGCCGTGGATTCGTCTTCGCGTCCAGCGAGATCTATGGCGGCATGGCCGGCTTCTGGGACTGGGGCCCGCTCGGCGTCGAGCTCAAGAACAACGTGAAGGCCGCCTGGTGGCGGCACATGGTGCAGCTCCGCGACGACGTCGTCGGCATGGATGCGGCGATCATCATGAATCCACGCGTCTGGGAGGCGAGCGGGCACGTCGCCGGATTCAGCGACCCGATGGTCGATTGCCGCAACTGCAAGCTGCGATTCCGCGAGGACCACCTGAAGGGCAAGCCGTCGGAGATCGCGTGCCCGAACTGCGGCGCCAGGGGCAGCCTGACCGATGCGCGCCAGTTCAACCTGATGTTCGCCACCCATGTCGGGCCGGTCGAGGAGTCGTCCTCCGTCGCCTACCTGCGTCCGGAGACTGCGCAGGCCATGTTCGTCCAGTTCGACAACGTGGCGACCAGCATGCGTCGCAAGCTCCCGTTCGGGATCGCGCAGATGGGCCGCTCGTTCCGTAACGAGATCACGCCCGGCAACTTCATCTTCCGCCTGCGCGAGTTCGAGCAGATGGAGATGGAGTTCTTCGTTCATCCCCGGGACGAGGACGAGTGGTTCACCCACTGGGTCGACGCGCGCCACCGTTGGTGGACCGATGTGCTCGGCATCGACGCCGAGCGCCTCCGCCTGCGCCCGCACGACGCCGATGAGCTGAGCCACTATTCGAAGCAGACGACCGACATCGAGTATCAATACCCGATCGGCTGGTCCGAGCTCGAGGGAGTCGCCGACCGGACGGACTTCGACCTGCGCGCCCACGCGGCCGGCAGCGGCAAGAGGCTGGAGGTGTTCGACGAGGCGTCCGGCGAGCACGTGGTGCCCTATGTCATCGAGCCCGCCATGGGCGTCGAGCGCGCGGTCCTGACCGTGCTGACCGACGGCTACACCGAGGAGCAGCTGGCGAAGGAGAAGCGCGTCGTTCTCCGCATCCGGCCGGAGCTCGCCCCGGTCAAGGCCGCCGTCCTGCCACTGCTGCGCAACCGTCCCGAGCTCGTGGAGCGGGCGCGGAAGCTGACGATCGACCTCAAGCAGCTCGTGCCGGCCATGTACGACGACACCGCCTCCATCGGCAAGCTCTACCGCCGGCAGGACGAGATCGGCACGCCGTTCTGCGTGACGGTCGACGTCGAGACCCTGGACGACGGCGCCGCCACCATCCGCGAGCGGGACTCGATGACCCAGGAGCGCGTGTCGCTCGACGCGGTCCCGGCGCGGATCGCCGACCTCGTCGCGGGCCGCAGCGCCTGGGAAGGCGTGCCGCGCGAGCCTTCGGGATAGCCGATGACCTCGCTCGCTGAGGTCCCGCGCGCGCTCGAGCGTGAGGATCACGACACCGTCCTGCGACTCACAGGGGAGCTGCTCGCGGAACGTCCGGGCGACGACGCGCTCCACGAGTACCGCGCCCGCGCGCTCCTGGCTCTCGGTCGCCTCGACGAGGCCGAGCGGCACGCCCAGGACGCGGTTCGCCTCGACCCCGACGAGATCC
>DASVEH010000399.1:0-8628 GCA_036380655.1 Candidatus Limnocylindria bacterium
CACCAGCACCGCCTTCGAAGAGGGCGAGACGATTCCATCCGATCACGGCTGCGACGGCTCCGACGTGTCGCCGCCGCTGGCCTGGTCCGGCGCGCCCGACGGCACGGTGGCCTTCGCCATCATCGTCGAGGACCCGGACGCGCGCGGCTTCGTCCACGGGCTCGCGGCAGACATCCCGGGCGACACGACGTCACTCGACGAGGGCGAGGTCGCCGGCACCCAGGGCGCCAACGACTTCGGCCGCTCGGGGTACGGCGGCCCGTGCCCGCCGTCGGGCAGCCACCGCTACGTCTTCACGGTCCACGCCCTGTCGGAGACGCTCGGACTGTCAGCCGGATTCTCGGCCGACGAGCTGCGGGCCGCCATGGAGGACCGGATCCTCGCGTCGGGCCGGCTGAGCGGCACGTATGCGCGGGGCTCCGGCTGACGCAGCGGCGCGCTTCTTGCAGGCCTCGCGCACGTTCACACCGACACCGAGCATCGGCTGTTTCGCGCTGAAGAGGTCGCATCACCATGTTGCCCACGCCCACCCGCAGGCATCGGCGGCTCGGTCGCCTTCCCGTCATCCTGGTCGGTCTCGCGCTGCTCGTCCCCGCTCCGGCGGCGCTGCTCGGGCAGGAGAACGAACTCGGGATCTCCGCGGACCCCGCTCACAACACCCCGCTGCCCTGCGAGGCGGTCGCCACGCCCGGCCTCGTTCCGCGCTCGGCGCGAAACATCACGCACCTCGCCAACGTGTGCGGCTTCGTCGGCACCGACATCGAGTTCCAGTCACGGACCGATGCGGACGGCGACGTCCACGACTACGCGTTCCTCGGCACCATGGGCGCCGGGCTGCGCATCTTCGACATCACCGATCCTGCCCATCCCTTCATCGCCGGCCAGTACACCGATCCGGGCTGGCAGAACGACGTCCAGGTCCGCGGCGACGTGGCGGTCGTCTCGTTCGACCCGGTCGTGGTCGGCCCGTACGTGTCCGAGTGCCTGCGTGCCAAGGCGCCGACCACGACGAGCCAGGGCGGATCGGACGTCATCCGCCTGAGCTTCGACCCGGAGACGGCGACCTTCACGACCTCGCTGATCGACTGCTACGTCGTCCAGACCGCGGGCAACGGCGCGCACAACGCGACGCTCCACCCCAGTGGCGAGTGGCTGGCCATCGACACGACGCGCACCGGCGTCGAGGTCGTCGACCTGCGCAGCACGCCGCTCACGATGGTGCGGAAGATCCCGTCGACCGTGACCGGCGCCGCGCACGACACCTCCTTCTCCGCCGACGGCAACACGATGTACGCCGCCAGCCCCGGCACCGGCACCTTCATCGTGGACGTCTCGAACATCTTCGAGCGCGACGCCACGACCGTGGCCTTCATCCCCAACAACACGGAGCCGGGCGGCTCGTCCAACCCGCGCAACCTGACGACATCGCACCAGGCGGACGTGTCGTCCGATGGCCAAGTTCTCGTATTCACCGATGAGCGCGGCGGCGGCACCAGCAACACTGCCTGCAACACGAACCCCGAGGGGATCATCGGCGGCATGCACTTCTGGGACGTCTCCGCGCCGGCTACGCCGGAGCGGCTCGGCACCTGGTTCTACCCGAACCCGGGCCTGGCGCTCGATCCGCTCGAGCCGGTTCTGGCCGGGATCGGTCGAACGGAGCGCGCCTGCACCGTCCACGTCTTCCGCAATGGCGGCAACGGCTCCGTCTCCCCCGGCCCGATCGAGGCCGGCTTCGACGGCGTCTCCTCGCTGCCGGCGAGCCAGAACGTGGCCGCCCACTACGGGGCCGGCGTGTGGTGGATCGACTTCTCCTCGGCGCCCTCAGCGACCGATGGGATCGCCGAGGACCCGCGCACCGACTGGGGCAACACGCTTGGCTGGAACGTCATGCCCGGCGCCGAGACCTGGTCGGCGAAGGAGTACAAGGGCCACATCTACGCCGGCGACATGACCCGCGGCTTCGACGTGTACGCCTTCAGCACCTGCACGGACGCATCGTGCGTGTCGGTGCCGCTCAACACGCCCGGCAAGGTGAAGGGCGGCGGACAGGCAGCCGGTGAGCTGGCCGAGTTCACCATCCTGGAGGGCACCGCCGTAGGCGGCCGTGCGCAGTTCTCGTTCGACGTGTCGTACGTTCTCGGCGCGCCGGCGCCCACCGGCAGCGCGCAGTTCCGCGATCGGGGGACCGGGACCCGTGTGGATGCGACCGCCTTCGACACGCTGACCATCGAGGGTCCGCGCGCCACGGCCACCGGGCGCGCGACCGTCGACGGGCAGTCCGGCGTTCGGTTCTTCCTGGAGGTCGAGGACCTCGGCAAGGGCGCCGATACGTTCCGGCTGGTGACGTCGACCGGCTACGCCGCCTTCGGCGTGGTCGATCGGGGCAACGTCACCGTGTCGGGAGGCGGACTGCTGCCGTAGCGCGAAGGCGTTGGTGGGCGGCGCGCTACCGCTGGTGGCCGTCGCCCACGTTTCGTCTCGTATCGGGCGGCGAGCGTCGGCTCAGATCAGGTCAGGGGCACCGGATGTTGGCGTCGATCCCGTTCTCGACCCACTGCACCATGCTCAGCTCGCCACCGGTGAAGGATTCGTCGTCGCATCGGTCCATCGCGTCCTGCCGGTTCGATGCGCCGGCGTGCCAGGCCGGATACGCGGCGAACGCATCCGTGCCGCCGGTGATCCGATCCCAGAGCCGCGGGGTCGAGTAGAAGCCGACCTCGGCATCCATCGACTCGAAGAAGGCGACGGCTCCCTCGAGAGCGGCCACGTTGAGGCTGCGATCGGTGCGCCAGCTGTTGGCATCCTCGACGTCGAGCCACCAGGCCGGGTCGCCCGGGATCCGATCAGCATCCTCATCGGCCCAGTCGAGCCCGACGAAGGCGTCGAGCGCGACACGGTAGGCATGGGCCGCCGCGTTCCAGCCGTAGTCGTAAGCGCAGTCGACGGTATCGGCCGAGCCCCGCGGATCACAGGGTCGTGGCTCGGCCTGGCCGCGGGGCCAGTACCGCGAGAGCTGAGGGCCCGGGTTGCCGGTATTGGCGTACAGCTCGACGCTGCGGCCGGCCCACTCCAGCTGGCTCGGGTCGTCACCCGGTCCTAGACAACGGTTCTCGCTGTGGACGCGTCCGCCGTTGACGCCGACGATGGCGAACGAGAACGAGCGAGGGAGTTCCTTGCCGCACTGCGGATACGAGACGTCGTACCCGGGCGGTGCGGGCGTGGGAGCAGGCGTCGGGGTTGGGCTCGGTGTCGGCGTTGCGGTCGGCGCGGGCTCCTGGCGCGCCGCCAGCTCGCGCAGCAGCTCCCGCACGGCCTCGCGGTTCTCGGCCGTCGTGGTCCGGTCGGGCTCCTCGCGCAGATCGATCGGCTCATAGGCGGCCGCCGGCCTCGGAGCCGCCAGGAGCAGCGCGAGCACGGCGATCACGATCGCGGTGAGCACGAACAGGGGCAGACGGTGAGCTCGGACGGGAATGGCCATGGGTGTGGCGGAAACCCTACCGCCGCTTCATGACCCGCGCAACCCCGCCCGGCCCCCGGTCAGTCGGTCGAGGGATCCAGCTCGCCGATGCGGCCCGCCGGCATCTCGTAGTGCTCAGGCTCGGCGCCCTCCCCCATCCTCCGCCCCGGCAGGAGGACGAGGACGACGAGCGCGGCGGCGACCGCGGTCAGGATCCCGATCCCGAACGTTGCCGCCGTGGCGAGCGAGAACGCTTCGTGGATGGCGTCCACGATGGCCGGCACGAATGGCTCCACCTGCGGGCGGAACTGCGCGGGAACGTCGGCCAGGATCGATGCGCCGAGGTCGCCCACGCCGGAGATGTCGTTCAGCGTGCCGCCCCCGCCGGACGAGAACCCGGTCACGATCGGCTCGGGGACGCCTGAGGCCGCCATCTGGCGCGGGACCTCCTCGAGCATCACCGAGCCGAAGATCGACCCGGTGATGGCCAGCCCCACGGTGCCGCCGACCTGCTGGAAGAGCGTGATGTTGCTCGTCGCCGCTCCCAGCTGGCGAATCGGCACCGAGTTCTGCACCACCAGCGTGAAGACGGCCAGCGTCGGACCGATGCCCAGGCCGGCGATCGCCATCCACAGCCAGACGAGCGGCCGCGACGTATCGGGCCGAAGGTTGGTCAGCATGAAGAGGCCGCCGGCCAGCACGACGAGCGCACCGAGGATGAGCGCCTTGTAGCGTCCGGTGCGCGCCACGACCTGGCCGGAGATGATCGCCGAGATGATGAGCCCGCCGAGCAGCGGCAGAATCTGATAGCCCGACTCGGTGGCTGAGCTGCCGGCCACCACCTGGTACCAGCGCGGCAGGAAGACGATCGCGGCGAAGAAGCCCATGGCGGCCAGGAAGATGGCGAGCACGCTGGCCGTGAAGGCGCGGATGCGGAAGAGCGCCAACGGCACGATCGGCTCCTTCGCGCGCGACTCCGCCCACACGAAGGCGGCGCCGAGGAGCAGGCCGAGGGCGATCAGGCCGCCGACCTCCGGATCGGTCCATTCGCCGAACTGCTTGTTGGTGAGGCCGATGAGGACCGGCACCAGCGCGGCGACGAACAGCGACGCGCCCAGGTAGTCGATGTTGCGATCCGCGTTGCGGTCACGGACGGTGGGAAGGGTGCGCCAGATGATGTAGAGGACCACGGCGCCGATCGGGACGTTGACGTAGAAGATCCACTGCCAGCCGAAGTTGTCGGTGATCAAGCCGCCGAGCGCCGGGCCGAGCAGCGAGCTCAGGCCGAACACGGCGCCGAAGAAGCCCTGGTACTTGCCTCGCTCCGACGGCGCGAAGATGTCGCCGATGATCGAGAGCGCGATCGGGAAGAGGGCACCCGCCCCGAGGCCCTGGAGTCCTCGGAAGGCGATCAGCTGCCACATCTCCTGCGACAGGCCGGAGAGGATCGAGCCGAGCAGGAAGACGACGACGCCGATCATGAAGAGCGGCCGCCGACCGAAGAGGTCCGACAGCTTGCCGTAGATCGGCCCGCTCACGGTGGCGGTGACGAGGTAGGCGGTGAAGGCCCAGATGTAGACGTCGTTGCCCTGCAGGTCGGTGACGATGACCGGGAGCGCGGTGCCGACGATCGTCTGGTCCAGGGCCGCGAGGAAGATGCCGAGCAGGACGGCTCCGAGGATCTCCATCCGCGTGCGATGCGGCAGCTCGATCGGTGCCCGGTCCTGGGGTGGTGCCATGGCGGTCATGCGGTGTCTCTACTCCGTGTGTTGAATCGAGTGTGGCGTCAGTACCTGACAGGTGGCGTCAGGATTGCGGGGGCTCCACGAGGCGGCGCCAGGGCCATGAATCGGCCCTCACCCTTCCGCGCCCTCGAGGCGGGTGGGCGCAATGTGCGCCACCTGCTCGGGCGGGAGCGCCGCGCCGGCACTCCACTCGGGCTCGCGGTCCGCGGGCGGAGCGCCGTGCGAGCGGAGGGCGACGATCGCCAGCGCGGCCAGGCCGACTGCCAGCACCGCCGCGATCCCGGAGGTGAGTTGCATGCCGTGCACGAAGGCTTCGCGGGCGGCGGTCGCGACGAGCGAGCCGAGCTCGGTCGGCAGCTGCCCGGCCACCGCGATCGCGCTGCCGAGCGTGTCGCGGGCGATCGCCTCGGCCTCGGCCGGCACGCTGGCGGGCAGCCGGTCCGCGACCTCTCCCCGGTAGATCGCGACGCCGATGGTGCCGAGGATAGCGATGCCGAGCGCGCCGCCCAGCTCGGCCCCGGTCTCGCTGATCCCGCTGGCGGCGCCGGCCCGCTCCGGCGGCGCCGAGCCGACGATCAGCTCAGTGGTCAGCCCGAAGACCGGCGCCAGCCCGATCGAGATGACGATCGAGGCGGCGATGAGCATGGCCAGCCCGTTCGAGAGGCCGACCTGCGACAGCATCGCCAGGCCGGCGGCGCCCACGGCGAGTCCCCCGCCGATCAGGTGCCCGGGCCGGACGAGGTGCACGATCCGCGGCGTCAGCTGCGAACCGACGACGAAGGCGATCGCAGAGGGCAGCGACCAGAGGCCCGCCTCGAGCGGCGAGAGCCCCACGACCAGCTGGAGGTACTGCGCGACGAACAGGAAGTAGCCGACCATCACGAAGATCGAGAGGAAGTTCACGGCGAGCGCCGCGTTGAAGAGCGGAATCCGGAACAGGCGGACGTCGATCATCGGGTCCGCCAGGCCGAGCTGGCGTCGCACGAAGGCGGCGCCGATGACCACGCCGGCCAGGATGAACGCGACCGGCATCGGCCCCGGGCCGCCCTGCGCGATCTCCTTGAGGCCGAGGATCGCGAGGAGCACGCTCGACACGGCCATGCCGGCGCTGAGAAGGTCGAGCCGTCCGGCGTCCGGATCGCGGTACTCGGGCAGCACGCGCGGGCCGAGGAGGAGGAGCGCCGCCATCACGGGCAGCGCCAGCAGGAAGACCGATCCCCACCAGAAGAATTCGAGCATGAGCCCGCCGAGCACCGGACCGATGGCGCTGCCGGCCGAGAAGCTGCCGATCCAGACGCCGATGGCCGCCGTGCGCTGCCGCGGGTCCTGGAACATGTGGAAGATCAGCGACAGCGTCGACGGCGCCAGGGTCGCGCCGGCGATCCCGAGCAGCGCGCGGCTGACGATGAGCATTTCGGCGCTGGTCGAGAACGCCGCCAGGAGGGAGACGGCGCCGAACGCCGCCGCACCGATCATCAGCAGCCGGCGGCGGCCGATCCGGTCGCCGAGCGTGCCCATCGTGATCAGCGACCCGGCGACCATGAACCCGTAGATGTCGATGATCCAGAGGAGCTGCGCGCTCGTCGGCTGGAGGTCGGCGCTGATGGCGGGAATGGCCAGGTGCAGGACGGTGAGGTCCATGACGTAGAGCAGGCACGCCAGCGCAAGCACGCCGAGGCCGATCCACTCGCGCCGTCCGGCCAGGGGAGTTTCGGGATTCGTCGTCGTCATCGGGATCGGTCTCGAGATGCGGTATGTGCTGGTTGGACCGTGGTCCGCCGGAAAATTCATCGGTCCGTGGCATGGGGTGACTGGACCGGTCGCACGCTGTGCCATTGGCTCTCGACGCGGGACCGGTGAGGGTCGTATCGTTTCCCCTCCGTGGAACTGGAGAGAATGGATGACCGAGCTGGTACTTGATGACGCCGCCCCCGAGGCGGTCGCAACGATCGCATCGGACCCGATGTCGCAGATGGAGCAGCACCGCCAGGAGCTGACGGCGTACGCCTACCGGATGCTGGGATCGGCGTTCGAGGCGGAGGACGCGGTGCAGGAAACGCTCGTGCGAGCGTGGCGCGGCTTCGCTAACTTCGAGGGCCGCGCCGCACTGCGGTCGTGGCTCTACCGAATCGCCACCAACGTGTGCCTCGACATGCTGCAGGGGCGCCAGCGCCGCGCGCGTGCCATGGACCTGGGCCCGGCCTCGACGGCGCAGGCGGTGCTCGGGCCCGCGCTGCCCGAGGGCGCATGGATCGAGCCGATCCCCGACGGCCGGATCGTGTCGGACCCGGCCGACCCGGCCGAGGTGGCGGTGGCCCGCGAGTCGGTCAAGCTGGCCTTCGTGGCCGCGCTCCAGCACCTGCCTCCACGCCAGCGGGCGGTCCTCATCCTTCGCGAGGTGCTGCGCTGGAGGGCGGAGGAGGTCGCGGAGCTGCTCGGCACGACGGTCGCATCGGTGAACAGCGCGCTGCAGCGCGCGCGGGCGACCCTGTCGGCCAGCGAGCTGAAGACGTCCGACGCCCCGAAGCCGATGGATGAGGAGCAGAAGGCGCTGCTGGCGCGCTACGTCGATGCGTTCGAGCGCTACGACATGGATTCCCTCACGTCCCTCCTGCACGAGGACGCGACGTGGTCGATGCCGCCCTACGCGCTATGGCTCCAGACCCACGACGACGTCCGTGCATGGTGCATGGGTCCCGGCATCGGCTGCCGCGGATCTCGGCTCGTGCCGACCGTGGCGAACGGGTCGCCGGCCTTCGGACAGTACAAGCCGGCTCCCGACGGTGGTCACGAGCCGTGGTCGCTCCAGGTGCTCGAGGTGTCAGGGAACCGGCTGAGCGGAATCACCTTCTTCCTGGACACCGCCAGGATGTTTCCGCTCTTCGGCCTGCCCCCCCGTCTCGACCCCTAGGTCGGGGCAGGCGCCGACCACGTCGCACAGGCCGGCCAGCGCCAGCAGATCGTGCAGCTCGTCGGAGGCGTGGCGGAGCCGGACGTGCCATCCGAGCTGCCGCGCCGTCAGCTGCAGCCTGGCCAGCGCGTCGAGCGTGCCGGCGTCCGGAGCGGCCAGGCCGCCCACGTCGCATTCGAGCTCGACCGCGCCCGCGGCAGGCGCCACGGAGCGAAGCCGATCGCAGAGCAGCCGGAGATCATCGGTGCCCTTCGGCGCTCCGAGGTTCACGACGCTGATGACGACCCTCCTTCTCTCTGCCATCCAGACCGATCCGGACCGGAAAACTCATCGGGTCCGCCGGTACGGCGCGCCGGCCGATGAATTCCGTCCGATCGTGCCGTCCTAACCACCGAACACCACCAAGGAACGAGATCCGTGTCATCCCTGAGCCCGACCATCTCCATTCACGACCTTCGCGCCGACGTGCGGGGCCGGGTCATCGCGCCCGGCGACGACGGCTATGACGCGGC
>DASVEH010000400.1:0-6378 GCA_036380655.1 Candidatus Limnocylindria bacterium
GCCGAGCCGTCCGACGAGGAGCTCGCCGCGCGGGCCGGGATCGCGGTTAGCAGCGTCGTCCGCGCCGACATGAACACGCTCGGCGGCGGTCCGCTCCCCGCGGTGGCAGGCACGCTGGCCGCGTTCGATCCGCGTCGTGCCGTGGAGTACGGCGATCTCGCGTACCGGCGCCTCCGCTCCGCGCTCGGCACGCGGCTGGGCGTCGACGCGCGGCGGATCGTGCCGGGTGCCGGTGCGGACGAGCTGATCCGGCTGGTCACGACCCAGGCCGTGGGTGCCGGAGACGCCGTCGTCATCCCGACACCGACGTTCGCCATGTTCGCGGTCGAGGCGCGCCTGGCCGGTGCGCGGGTGGTCGACCTCCCGCGATCAGAGCCCGGCTGCCGCCAGACGGCGGCCGAGATTCGGGCGTTGGCCGAGCGGGAGGCGGCGCGGCTCGTCTGGCTGTGCACGCCGAACAACCCGACCGGCGACGCGTACGGCCTTGACGAGGTTCGCGCGCTCGCCGACGGCCTGCCGGCGCTCGTCTGCGTCGACGAGGTCTACCTCGAATTTGCCGAGGACAGCACCGGCGCTGTGCCCGGCTCGACCTCGGCCATCCGGCTCCAGGACGACCTCCCCAACCTGCTCGTGCTGCGGTCGTTATCGAAGTCGCACGGCATGGCGGGCGCACGGGTCGGCTACCTGGTCGTGGCCGATGCCCTGGCCGAGCGGTTCGACGGCGTTCGGCTGCCGCTGTCGGTTGCTGCGCCGTCGGAGGCGCTGGCGCTCGCGGCGCTGGCCGACGACGATGCGGCCCGCGAGCGCCGGGTGGCGGTCATCGGTGCGCGGGAGCGGCTCGCCGCCGTTCTCGCCGAGCTGGGGTGCGACGTGCTGCCATCGGTGACGAATTCGGTCGCCTTCCGGCCGACGATCGAGGCGGACGCGGCGGATGCCGGCCTGCTCGCCCGCGGCGTGGCGGTTCGCCGCTACGACAGTGGCCCGATGGCCGGCTGGCTGCGGGCAACGGCCCGGCTCGACCCCGAGGAGGATCGATTGGTGAACGCGTTGAAGGAGGTGCTCTCATGAGCCGATCCGGGAGCTCCGAGCGAACGACGGCCGAGACTGCCATCCGCGCGCGGGTCGACCTCGACGGCACCGGACGCGCGACGGTCGAGACGCCGATCGGCTTCCTCGACCATGTCCTGACGCTGTTCGCGCGTCACGCGCTCGTCGATCTCGAGCTGCACGCCACGGGCGACGTCCATGTCGACGAGCACCACACGGTCGAGGACGCCGCCCTCGTCCTGGGTCGGGCCATCGACGAGGCACTCGGCGAGCGCGCCGGCATCCGGCGCTACGGCGACGTGCGCCTCCCGATGGATGAGGCCCTCGCGCTGTGTGCCGTCGACCTCGGAGGGCGGGCGCACAGCGACATCGAGCCGCGGCCGGATCCGCTCACCGCGACGAACGTCTGGCTCGAGCTGTGGCCGCACTTCGTGGAGACGCTCGCGCGCGAGGCGCGCGCATCGGTGCACCTGGAGGTCCGCAGGGCCCGAAGCACCCACCACCTGGTCGAGGGAGGCGCGAAGGCGCTGGCTCGCGCGCTGCGCCAGGCATGGGAGCCGGACCCGCGCCTCGCCGGTGCCGCCGACGCCGTGCCCAGCAGCAAGGGCACGCTGCGGTGATCGCGGTCGTCGACTTCGGATCGGGGAACACGCGGTCGGTGCTCCGGGCACTCGAGTCGGTGGGCGCCTCTTCGCGGCTCGTGTCCACCGCCGAGGGGATCGGGGCCGCCGACCGACTGGTGCTGCCGGGCGTCGGCGCGGCGCCGTCGGCCGTCGAGGAGCTGGAGCGGCGAGGGCTGTGGGAGCCGGTGCGTGCGTGGGGCGCCGCCGGGCGGCCACTCCTCGGCCTCTGCCTCGGCGCCCAGCTGCTGCTCGACGGGTCCGAGGAGGGCGAGGCCCCGGGGCTTCGGCTCATCGGAGGCCGATGCCGAGCGTTTCCTCCGGTTGCCGCGGGAGGTCCGCACCAGGTGCCGCACATCGGCTGGAACGAGGTCCGCACCGCGAACGCATCCTTCGACGCCTACTTCGTCCACGGTTACTGGCTCGACGCCGATCCTGGCTCGGTGACCGGCTGGACCGATGTCGACGGCTTCCGCTTCCCATCATTGCTCCGCGCGGGATCCCTCGTGGGCACCCAGTTCCATCCCGAAAAGAGCGGCCCCGCCGGGAGGGCGCTGCTCGCGGCGTTCGCGGCCGGGTCACTGGACGCGCGGCTCGAGGCGGCAACGTGGAGCTGATCTGCGCGATCGACCTGCTCGACGGCGGGGCGGTGCGCCTGGTGCAGGGGGACTACGACCGGCGCATCGGCGCTGACACCGCTGCGCCCGCGCTGGCACGACGCTTCGTCGCGGCCGGCTGCCGGCGGCTCCACGTCGTCGACCTGGCCGGGGCCAGAGCCGGCCGGCCGATGCAGCTCGAGCTGCTCGGCGAGGTCGTTGCGGCGGCACGAGCAGCGGAGGACGGCATGATCGTGGAGGCCGGCGGCGGCCTGCGCCGGCCCGAGGACGTCGACCGCGTCCTCGAGCGCGCCGACGAGGCGCTGCTGGGGACCGCTGCCATCGAGGACGCGCAGTTCCTTCGGACGTGCGCTGCGGCCCACCCCGGGCGGATCGTCGTGTCGCTCGACCTGCGCGACGGGCTGCCGGCGCTGGACGGCTGGCTCAGGACGGGCTCGGCCGATCCTTCCCAGCTCGCGAGGCGCCTGGTCGACGACGGTGCCTCGCGCCTGGTCGTGACCGACACCGCCCGCGACGGCACGCTCGCCGGCCCGAACCTCGAGCTCCTCGGGCGCATCCGAAGCGCGGTCCCCGAGACCGTGCTGGTGGCGGCCGGCGGCATCGGCTCGATCGCCGACCTGCGACAGGTCCGCGATGTGGGCTGTGACGGCGCGGTGGTGGGGCTGGCGCTGCTCACCGGCGCGATCGATCCGGCCGAGGCGATGGCGGCGCTGGCGTGACGCTCCGAAAGCGGATCATCGCCTGCCTCGACGTCACCGGCGGGCGGGTCGTCAAGGGCACCCGCTTCGTCGACCTGGTCGACGCCGGTGACCCGGTCGAGCTCGCCTCACGCTACGCCGATGAGGGCGCCGACGAGATCACCATCCTGGACATCGGCGCAACGCGAGACGCGCGCCCGGCGCTGCTCGACCTGATCGGCCGTGCCGCGGTCGCGCTCGACGTCCCGCTGTGCGTCGGGGGCGGGGTCCGCACCCTCGAGGATGCCGCCGCGTTCCTTGACGCCGGGGCCGACAAGGTCGCCGTCAACAGCGCCGCGCTCGCGGATCCGACGCTCGTCAGCCGCCTTGCCGGCCGGCTCGGCTCGCAGTCGGTGGTGGTGGCCATCGACGCCGCCGCCGCATCGGCCGGGTCGTGGAAGGTTCGCGCCGTGGCGGCCACCGAGGAGACCGGCCGCGACGCCGTGGCCTGGGCGTCCGAGGCCGTCGAGCGCGGCGCGGGGGAGTTGCTCGTGACGAGCATCGACCGCGACGGCACCCGTGCCGGCTACGACATCGCGCTGACCTCCGCCATCGCGGACGGGGTGCGGGTGCCGGTCATCGCCTCCGGCGGCGCGGGGAGCGCGGAGGACGTGGCCGAGGTCCTCGAGGCAGGCGCATCGGCGGCCCTGCTGGCTTCGACGCTCCACTTCGACATCCTGCGCATCGGCTCGCTGAAGACCGCGCTCGCGGCGCGCGGTCTGAGCATTCGGCTGCCCTCGCGGACGCCATCGGCGCAGGAGGTGGCGGCGTGGCTTGGCTGAGCGAACGGCGCCCGGACTGGACGCGCGGCGAGCTGCTGCCGGTGGTCGTGACCGATGCGGTACGCGGCGACCTCCTCATGCTCGCCTGGGCCAATCGTGAGGCGGTCGACGCCACCGAGCACAGCGGGGAGGCCCACTTCTGGTCACGGTCGCGCGACGAACTGTGGCACAAGGGCGCAACGAGCGGCAATGTCATGCGCGTGGTCGGCATGACGGTCGACTGCGACGCCGATGCCATCGCCTACCGGGTCGAGCCGTCCGGACCGGCCTGCCATACGGGGACGCGCTCGTGCTTCGGCGAGGACGAGGAGCGGTTCGACCTCCCGGCGCTGGCCAGGGTGATCGCCGATCGTCGGAATGCGGAGCTCTCGACCTCCTACACCGCGCGGCTGCTCGCCGGCGGGCCGCGCCGGCCGGCGGAGAAGGTGACCGAGGAGGCGGGGGAGCTCTCCGCCGCGGCGCTGGCCGGGACCGATGACGAGGTGGTCGCCGAGGCGGCCGACCTGCTCTACCACGCGCTCGTGCTGCTCCAGGCGCGGGGCCTGGCCCTTGCCGACGTCGAGGCGGAGCTCGGCCGTCGCCACCGGTCCTAGCGGAACGCCCCCAGCGGGCTCAGGCTGGGGAGACGACCTCGAGCGGTCCCAGCTCGGCCTTCTCCAGCTCCTCGCGCAGGACCGAGGCGTCGCCGGTGAGCAGGATGAGCGCCTCGTCGGGGCGCACCAGCTCGCGTGCCACGCGATGGACGTCCTCGGGGCTGACGGCCTCGAGGTTCGCGCGGTACGTCTGCCACCAGTCGTGCGGCAGGTCGAACACGGCGAGCGGCTCGATCGCCGCCGCGATGCCGCCGGTCGTCTCGAACCGGAGCGGAAAGACGCCGACCAGGTAGTCACGTACCTCGGCCAGCTCCGTGTCGGTCGGCGGCGCCTCGCCGATGCGCTCCAGCTGGCCGATCAGCTCGCGGATGGCGTCGACGGTGACCTCGGTCTGGACGGCGGCGGTGGCCGTGAACGGCCCCACCGCGCGACGCGGGTCGAACGAGCAGCGCGCACCGTACGTGTAGCCGAGCTCCTCCCGCAGTCGCAGGTTGAGTCGGCTGCCGAAGACGCCGCCGAGCAAGGCCGCCATCACCATGGCGGGGAAGAAGCGTGGATCGTGGCGGTCGATGCCGAGGTGCCCGACGCGCAGCTCGCTCTGCACCGATCCGGGCCGGTCCACCAGGACGATCCGCCGCCCTCCACGCTGGGTTGGCGCGAAGGTGCGGTGCTCCGGCGCCGTGCCGGACCAATCGCCGAGATGGCGCGCGATGGCATCGAGGGCCGCGGCCGGCTCGATGCCTCCGGCGATGACGAGGTCGGCGACGTTTGGCGCGTAGTGCGTGGCGTGGAAGGCGCGCGCATCCTCGACGGTCAACGCAGTGACCGACTCGGGGGTGCCGGCCGACAGGCGACCGTATGGCTCGTCGGGGGCGAAGACCTCGCGCAGGAAGCTCTCGTCGGCCAGCCGCCCGGGATCGGCACGCGCCTGGAGGATGTCGTTCAGACGCTCCGCCTTGATCCGATCGAACTCGCCGGGGTCGAGGCGCGGCGTCCGCAGCATCTCGGCCAGCAGGGCCAGGCCGTCGTCGAGCTTGCTTCCAAGGGCGGTGAACCCGGCGCGGGCGCTGTCCCACGAGGACTCGCTGCTGACCTCGATCCCCAGGCGCTCGGTGGTCTCGGCGAAGGCGGCGGCGTCGAGGCGGCGGGTGCCGGTCACCAGCAGCTGCGCGGTGAGGGCGGCGATCCCGGCGTGGGCCTCGTCCTCGGCTGCGGCGCCGGCATCGGTCAGCAGGTGGATGCTGACGAGCTCGCGCTCGGGGAGCGGCACGAGCCAGACGCCGAGCCCGTTGGCCAGGCGCCGGTGCTCGAAGTCGGGGAACCGATACGGCCGCGGCGAGCCGGCGAGGGGTCGCGCGATCACGATGCCGCCTCGGCCGGCACGTAGGTGAGGGTCAGGCGGTTGTCCGCATGGATGGACGCGCGCAACGCCTCGCTGACCCGGGCCGCGTCGACCGCCTCCCAGCGGCTCGTCTCGGTGTTGATCCGCTCGGGCTCGTCGAAGAGGCAGGTGTACATGCTGAGGCGATCGGCGCGCTCGCTGATGCGTTCCAGCGCGCCGGCCACGTGTGCGGCGTGGAGGTTGTTGACCCGTTCGAGGTCGGCATCGGTGGGTCCGTCGGTCGCCAGGCGATCCAGCTCGGCGAGCGTCGCCGCCTCCAGTCGCTCGGTGCTGACGCCCGGCCGGGCGGTGACCCACAGCGCGAACATCGTGGCGCCGCCGACGAAGGGGAAGACGAAGACGCTGGCGTCCTGGGCCAGCTTCTGCTCGCGAACCAGGCTCGCGTAGAGGCGCGAGGCGCGGCCCGCGCCAAGGATGTCGGCGGCCACGTCGAGCGCGTCGAACGCATCGGTCCCGAACGGTGGGACCCGGTGCGCCAGGTAGATGCGCGGGAGCGGGACCTGGTCGGGAACGCTCTCGCGAACGGCCGTGCCGAGGTTCGGATCGACGGTCATGTCCGGCGCCGGGGGCAGGGCGGCGT
>DASVEH010000401.1:0-3244 GCA_036380655.1 Candidatus Limnocylindria bacterium
ACACCACCGCCGCGATCCAGAGTGGAATGGCCGGCGGCAGGCTCACCTCCCCGGTCAACAGCCCGCCCAGCCCGGCCAGCGAGTTGACGAGGATGAAGGCGCCGGACAGGCCTGCCGCCGCGCGGGTTCCGGTCCACGCCGCCAGCACCAGCAGCGGAGTGAGAAAGATCCCACCGCCGGTGCCGGTCAGGCCGGCCAGCAGCCCGATCCCCGCACCTGCAGCCGCCCCGGCCGCGAGCGGGACGCCCGGATGCTCGGCACCATCCTCGGTCGGAGTCACCGTCGCCAGTCGCCAGGCGCCGGCCAGCAGGACGAGGGCGACCAGCGGCCGGTACACCTCGCCGGGCAGGTGGATGCTGCCGCCGATGAAGGCCATCGGGATCGAGCCCGCCGCCAGCGGCACGAGGTCGCGCCACGGCAGGTGGCCGGCGCGAGCGAAGCGCACGACCACGATGCTCGCCACGAACAGGTTGAGGACCAGGGCGGTCGGCCGCAGGGTGCCGGCCGCGACGCCGACGAGGGCCATCGCCGCCAGGTAGGCCGATGCGCCCGCGTGCCCCACGCTCGAGTAGAGGAGGGCGGCCGCGAAGAAGAGCGCGGCGAGGAGCAGTGCTTCGGGCGTCACCGGCGCTCAGCCGGCGATGGCGGACGGATCGTCGCGGCGCAGGAGGATGCCGAGATATGCCTTCCAGGGTCCCACCTCGGCATCGTGGGAACCGGCCATGCCGGCGAAGATCTGCGAGACGTGGTCGAGGTCGTGGACGGCCCAGGTGGCGAGGAGCTCTCGCAGCGTCACCTCGCCGAGCGACGGATGCATGCCGCGCCGATCGAGATCCTCCTCGGTCACCAGCTCGTCGAGCCGAGCGAGGTTCTCGGCCCGCAGACGGGCGAAGTGCTCGACGAGCTCGTCGAGGGTCGCATCGGTGTCGCGGTCGGTATGGGCGAATCGGTCGAACTTTGCGAAGGGCAGGTCGGTGCCGTGCTCGAGGATCCGCTCGGTCCGTTCGATCCAGTCGGTCAGCTCGCCCGTGATGAGGTGTCCGACCACGTCCTGCGGGTGCCAGCCGTTGGGAACGTCGGCGGCATCGGTCCAGGAGTCCGGCAGGCCGACGAGGAGCGTCCGGAGCAGCTCGGGCGTGCGCCGCAGCACCTGCGTGGTCTCGCCGATGAAGTCGCTCACGGCCCTGATCCTACGCCTCCGCCCCTCGATTTCAGCCCTCGAGATCGCGCGCGGCCTCGATGAAGGCGGTGCCCAGCACGCGCGCGACGGTCGGGAAGGCATGGATGGTGTCGGCAAGGACGGCGAGCGGGATGCCCGCACGGATGGCGAGCACGCATTCGTGGACGGCCTCGCTGACGGCGGGACCGGCCATGAAAGCGCCGACGAGCCTGCGCTCGGCGCGGTCGACGACGATCGTCACGTGTCCCTGCGCCTCGATCGTGTAGCCCCTGGCGGAGGTCCCGATGTCGACGGTGAACTCCGCGGCGTCGATCCCGCGCCCCTTCGCCTGCTCGACCAGCAGCCCGACCGATGCCGTCTCCGGGTCGGTGTAGGTGGCGCGCGGGATCGCGTCGAGCGCGGGCCGGAACGAGGAGTCTCCCAGCGCGATCCGCGCCGCGGCCTCGCCGGTGTAGTGGCCGAGGTGGGTGTGCATCTCCGGCCCGCCGACGTCGCCGACGGCGTAGACGTTCTCGGCGACCCTGAGGTGGTCGTCCGGGTCCAGCCTGCCTTCCTTCGGCATCACCCCGATGGTCTCCAGCCCGAGGTCGTCGACGGGGTAGTCGCGCCCGATGGCGAGGAGGATCTCGTGGCCCTCGATCGGATCGCCGCCGTCGAGCTCGACGACGTGCGCTCCGCCGGCTCCCTCGCCGGCACGGACGCGAGTGGCGCGGGCGCCCAGCCGCAGCGTCACCCCATCGCGCTCCAGCGACTCCCCGAGCAGCTCGGTCGAGCGCGGATGGTCCTTGTCGTTCACCCGGTCACGCGGATGGACGAGGGTGACCGGGACCCCGTAGCGCGCGTATACCTGGGCCAGCTCGACGCCCGTCGGCCCGGCGCCGAGGATCGCAAGCGAGCGCGGCAGCTCCCGCGCCGAGGTGCCCTGCACGTTCGTCCACGGGTGGGCCTCGGCCAGTCCGGGGAGGTCGGGCACCCGACTGACCGAGCCGACGGCCAGGATGATCGCGCCGGCCTCCAGCTCGCGGTCGCCGACCCGCACCCGTCCCGGTCCGGCAAGGGAAGCCGAGCCGCGGATGACGGTGGCGCCGGCCCCTTCGAGCGACGTCACGTGGCCGGAGTCATCGGGCTCATCGGTCTTCGTGCGGTTGATCATGTAGTCGCGGAAGTCGCTGGCCTTCTTCCACGGGTAGTCGCCGCCCAGGTGGTGCACGGCGGCCGCATGGAGGAGCGCCTTCGACGGCATGCACGCCCAGAACGGGCACGACCCGCCGAACAGGGCGCGGTCGATGATGGCCACCGAGGCCCCCTTCGATCGGGCGAAGTGGGTCGCTGCCTCGCCGGCGGTGCCCGCGCCGATGACGACCAGATCGAATCGGTCCATGGCGGGGATGATAGGGGAGGCTGGCACGCCGTCTGCGTCATCTCCCACCAGCAATCACACGCAGTGGGGACACCAGTTGACATGACGGTACAGACCAGCCATCACTACCGGTCGGGCAGCAACATCCAGTCGCCGATCGACGACCAGCTGTACGACCTGCTCCAGGCACTGACGAGCAAGTGCGAGGCGATCGAGGCATACGCGAAGTACGAAGAGGACGCCGACGGAGAGGCCAAGGAGCTGTTCCAGGAGCTTGCCCGGGAGGACACGGCGCACGCCGAGCGACTGCTCGAGACGTTGCGCACCCGCCTCAGCCGCTGAGGTCGACCTCCTCCCCTGAGATCCAGATCCGGGATGGCCGGACCGATCCGAGGCGCAGGGCAAAGGCACCTTCGTGCTCCGCGTCCCACGCCACCAGGTCGGCAGCCATCCCGGGTCGGAGCGCCCCGACGTCGTTGCGTCGCAGGGCGATCGCCCCGCCGGACGTGGATGCGGTGAGCGCTTCGGTGACGCTCATGCCGAGCAGCGTGGCGCCGAGGCCGACAACGAGCGGCATGGCGCCGAAGCCAGCGAAGGTGCCCGCGTTCGCGTCGCTGGCGAGGGCCACGGTCGCGCCGGCGTCAAGCAGTGCGCGAGCCGGCGGCAGACGGTCGCGCAGCACGACGGCCGGCGCCGGCAGCAGC
>DASVEH010000402.1:0-3580 GCA_036380655.1 Candidatus Limnocylindria bacterium
GCAGCCGGCATCGGAGCGTCTGCTACTCTACGGCGACCTGCTCCGCGCCGCGGGGCGCCGCGTCGAGGCGGACCGGGCCTACGACCGCGCCGCCGATCGCCGGAGCTGACCACCCCGTCGTTCTCGGCGCCCGCCGCGCGCGTGGCGCATCGGTCCCACAGCAGCAGGAGCCACCCCGCAATGGAGCGTACCCTCGTCCTCGCCAAGCCCGATGCCGTCCAGCGAGGACTCGTCGGCGAGATCATCGGCCGCTTCGAGCGGAAGGGCCTCAAGGTCGTCGGGCTGCGACTGCTCTCCGTGCCACGCCCCATGGCCGAGGAGCACTACGCCGTCCACGCCGGCAAGCACTTCTACGACGGGCTCGTCGAGTTCATCACCTCGGGACCGGTGGCGGCCTTTGCGCTCGAAGGCCCCGATGCCATCGCCGTGGTGCGCAGGATGGTCGGAAAGACGATGCCGAACGAGGCGGAGCCGGGCACCATCCGCGGCGACCTCGGAGTCAGCGGGCTGCGGAACCTCATCCACGCCTCCGACGCCCCCGAGACGGCCGAGGCCGAGCTGGCGCTCTGGTTCGGGGCGGATGCGCTGGTCGACTACGGCCGCGAGATCGACGCCTGGATCGTGGCCGAGGAGCCTGCCCGGGCGTAGGCGTCCGTCACCGGTCGTCGAGCGCGGTTCCCAGGGCCGGGTAGGAGGGCCGCTCGATGAGCCCGATGCGCTCGAGCGGGAAGTAACGGACCCACGCGCGCCCGAGGATCGTGTCCTGCTCGACCGGTCCGAAGACGCGCGAGTCCTGGCTGTGCGGTCGGTTGTCGCCCATCACGAAGTATTCGTCGTCGTCGACGATCCAGGTCTGCGGGCAGTCCTCCTGCGGGCAGAGAGTGGCGGCGGTCGAGCCGTCACCATCGGTCACCACGTACGGCTCCTCGATGCGCACCGGGCTGGCGCCCTCGCGGGTGACGAAGACACGACCGTTCTCGAGGCTGACCGTGTCGCCTGGCATGCCGATGATGCGCTTGATGAACGGGATCCCCGCTGCGTCGAGGGTCGAGCCCGAGGGCGGGTTGAAGACGACCACGTCGCCGTACTCGTAGCCGTTGAATCGCGGCGTCAGCTTGTCGATGAGGATGTACTCGCCGTTGACGATCGTCGGCGACATCGAGCTCTGCTGGACCTCGAACGGCTGCGCCACGAAGTTGTGGATGACGAGGTAGATGAGCAGGGTCAGGACCAGCGTCTCGACGATCTCGAACGCGCAGCCGAGGGCACGGCGCGAACCGGCGCGCTCGCTGCTCGCGGGCGCGCCGTCTGGATCGGTGTCGTCGGAGAGGTAGGTCATCGGGCCTGGCTGCGGGGATGGGCGGCGGAGGACAGGATAGCGCACGACAGCGTCTAGACTCGGCCACCTGATGGGCAGCCTCTTCCTCGTCCGCCATGCGACCACCGCCGCCTCGGAGGCCGGTCGCAACCTCGGCCAGCGCACCGATCTGCCGCTCAACGAGGCCGGGCTCGCCCTGGCCGATCGCCTCGGCCGGACCCTGGCCGCCGAGCTGACCGAGCTGGCCCACGACGAGATGCGAATCGTCAGCAGCCCGGCGCTGCGCTGCCGGCAGACGGCCGCCGGCATCGCGGCCGGGCTCGGCTTCGATGCCGAGGAGGTCGAGATCGCGCCGGGCCTGCTCGAGATCGACTACGGGGCCTGGGACGGCCTCAGCGCGGATGAGTGCCGCGCGCGCGACCCGCAGCTGCGCGCGGCCTGGGAGGCCGACCCGTTCACGACGCGCTGCCCCGACGGCGAGAGCGGCCGCGACGTGGCCGAGCGTGCCTTCGCGGCGTTGTCACCCGTCGAGCGGTGGCTCGCGGACGACCGCGCGCGGTGTGCCGTGGCGGTCGCCCACAACCATGTCAACCGTGTCCGCCTGTGCGATCTGCTCGGCTGGCCGATGCACCAGTACCGGGACCGGCTGACCCAGGATCCGGGCAGCTACAACCTGATCACCTTCGGAAACGGCGGGCCCGTCGTGCGCCGGTTCAACGTGCCGGCAGGCTGACCGTCTGGCACGCTCCGTGCGTTGAGGCTTCGTGGCGGCGTCCGAGCGGCCGATCGGTCGACTGCCGGGCTCATCGGCGCACCTTCCCTATAATCGATGACTCCCAGGCACACCATGCACGCTCGCGAGGTTCCATGTCGATCGAGCTCAGTCAGCAGCTCCAGCCTGTCATGCAGGCGAAGGTCACGCCGAAGCAGATCGCGGCCAACTACATCCTCCAGATGAGCTCGGTCGAGCTGCAGGAGGCGATCGCCCAGGAGCTGGACGAGAACCCGGCGCTCGAGATGGAGGACCTCCCGACCTGCCCCATCTGCGGCCGCCCGGTGGCCGGCAACTACTGCACGGAATGCATGCCGCGCAAGGGCGAGGCCGATGGCGACGAGAGCCGCCTCAGCACCGATGACCTGCCGGGCGACGGCGCCACCCGCCTCCGCGACGAGGACGACGAGTTCGACCCGATCGCGCGGGCGGAGGCGGACTTCACGCTCGAGGATCATCTCACCTGGAACCTGCACGCCCTGCTGCCGTCACGCCTGCACCCGGTTGCCGACCACGTCATCGGCGCGCTCGACTCCAGCGGCTTCCTGACCGAGACCGATGCCGAGATTGCCGCCGCCACCGGCGTCACTGTCGACGACGTGGCCGAGGTGCTCGCCGCCATGAAGGGCCTCGAGCCGATCGGCATCGGATCGCGCTCGATCACCGAGTCGCTCCTTGCCCAGGTCGAGTACCTGCGCGAGCAGGGTGACGTCGAGGTCCCCGTGCACGCGGAGCGCGTGATCGGCGACCACCTCGCCGACATCGGCGAGCGCCGCTTCCGGGAGGTGGCGGCGGCCGTCGGGGCGACGCAGCGCGACGTGGTCGCCGTCTGGGAGTTCGTCAAGGGAAACCTGAACCCGTATCCAACCGCCGCCTTCACGGCCGCCATCAGCGCCGATGCCTCGCGCCCGATCATTCGCCCGGACGTCCTGATCCGGCACGTCGACGGCGAGCTGGCGGTCGAGGTGGTCGAGTCGCGCCGCTTCACGCTCCGGGTGGCGCCGATCTACTCGAGCCTCTCGTCGAAGTTGCGCAGCGCCGAGACGACGGAGACCGAGAAGGAGCACGTCCGCCAGTACGTCGGCCGCGCGAAGTTCTTCATCGACAACATCAACCGCCGGCGAGCCACGATCCAGCGAATCGCGGAATGCCTGGTCGAGCGGCAGCGCGACTATCTCCTCCACGGGGTGCAGCACCTCGTCCCGCTCACCCGAGCCGAGGTCGGAGAGCTGATCGGGATGCACGAATCCACCGTCAGCCGGGCGACCGCGGAGAAGTACGTGATGCTGCCGAGGGGCGAGGTCGTGCCGTTCAGCCACTTCTTCACCGCGTCGCTCGGGGTCAAGGACCAGATCAAGCGGATGATCGAGGCCGAGGACACGCAGCACCCCTATTCCGACCAGGAGATCGCCGACGCGCTTGCCGAGGAAGGGATCGCCCTCGCCCGGCGCACGGTCGCCAAGTACCGGGACGAGCTCCAGATCCTGCCC
>DASVEH010000403.1:0-5509 GCA_036380655.1 Candidatus Limnocylindria bacterium
AGGGGCCGCACGCGCTGATCGGCGGCGACATCGCGAAGCGCTACGGCGTGAACCCGGTCGTCTGCAACTGCATCGCGGCGCATCACCAGGAGGTCGAGCAGGAGAGCGTCGAGGCCACGGTGGTCCAGATTGCGGATGCCATCAGCGCCTCGCGACCGGGTGCGCGCGGCGAGAACCTCGACAACTACGTCAAGCGCCTGGACGACCTGCAGCAGATCGCGTTGAGCTTCCCCGGCGTGGAACGCTGCTTCGCGATCCAGGCCGGCCGCGAGATCCGGATCCTGGTGCGCCCGGAGGACATCGACGACCTGGCCTCGAGCCGCCTCGCCCGCGACGTGGTGAAGAAGATCGAGGAGCAGCTCCAGTACCCGGGCCAGATCAAGGTGACCGTGATCCGCGAGACGCGGGCCGTCGACTACGCCCGGTGAGCGCCGCCGGCGGCACGCGCATCTGCGTGATCGGCGACATCATCGGCAAGCCAGGGCGCCTGGCGGTCATGCAGGTGCTTCCCGACCTGCGGAGCGAGCTGCACATCGACCTCGTCATCGCCAATGGCGAGAACACCGCGGCGGGCGCCGGCCTGACCCCGAGCCTGGCCGAGGAGCTGCTCGGTGGCGGGATCGACGTGATCACCAGCGGCAACCATATCTGGGACAAGCGCGAGATCTACGACTACCTCGACACCGGCCGCCCCGTGCTGCGCCCGATCAACTATCCCGACGAGGCACCCGGCCGCGGCTGGCTCGTGCACCACGCCGATGACGGGGCGGAGGTGGCCGTCATCAACGCCATGGGCCGCGTCTTCATGAATCAGCTCGATTCGCCGTTCACCAAGCTCGATGAGCTTCTGGACGGAGCCGCCGAACCGCTGCCGCGGATTCGCATCCTCGACTTCCACTGCGAGATCACGTCGGAGAAGAACGCCATGGGCTGGTATCTCGACGGCCGCGTGTCCGGCGTGGTCGGCACCCATACCCACGTCCCGACCGCGGACGCACGCGTCCTGCCCGGCGGCACCGCCTACATCAGCGACATCGGGATGACGGGCCCTCGCGACTCCGTGATCGGGTTCAGCCTCGAGTCCGTCCTTCCGCGGTTCACGCGACACCTGCCGACCCGCTTCGCGGTGGCCGATGGCCCGGTCTCCTTCAACGCGGTAATCATCACCGCCGACGCGGCCAGCGGGCGGGCGACCGCCATCGAGCAGGTACAGCGCCTGGTCGAGGTATAGCCGTGGCCGGGAGCGCCGGACCTCCCGAGCCGGCGCGCCAGGCCGAGGCACCTCCGCCCGTCATCGGCATCGTCGGCCCGACGGCATCCGGCAAGACCGACCTCGCCCTCGCCCTGGCCAGGCGCTGGCCGGTCGAGATCCTCGTCGCCGATTCGCGCCAGGTGTATCGCGGCATGGACGTCGGCACGGCCAAGCCCGGCACGACGGCACTCCGGGCGGTGCCGCATCACCTCCTCGACCTCGTCGATCCGGACGAGCCGTTCAGCGTCGCGCAATGGGTCGAGCGCGCTCGCGACCTGCTCCCCGATATCGCCGCGCGCGGTCGCATCCCGATGCTGGTCGGCGGCACCGGTCTCTACGTCGCCGCGCTGCTCGATGGGCACGACTACGCGTCGCAGCCATGGTCGCCGGAGATCCGCCGGCGGCTCGCAGACGAGCTCGACGCGCAGGGCGTCGAACCGCTCGCCGGGCGCCTGCGCGCGGCGGACCCTGCTGCCGCCGCGCGGATCGATCTCGACAACCCGCGCCGCGTGCTGCGCGCGCTCGAGCGCCTGGAGGCGGGCGATGGGGGAGGGGAGCCCGCGGCCGAGCCCTACGCGGGCCGGGTGGCGCTGCTCGGCGTCAGCCGCCCGCGCGAGGTGCTCTACCGCCGCATCGACGACCGCGCGCGATGGCTCTTCGCGCACGGCCTGCTCGACGAGGTGCGGGAATTGATGCACGCGGGCTATCGGGCCGACCTGCGCCCCATGACCGGCCACGGCTACGGCGAGGCTGTCCGTCACCTGGCGGGGGAGTGGAGCCTGGAGCAGGCCATCGACGTCACGGCGCAACGAACGCGCCAGTACGCGAAGCGGCAGCTGACCTGGTTCCGCCGCGACCCGCGCATCCTGTGGATCTCCGCCGGCGACCGGCCGTCCGACGACTCGGCCCTGGTCGCGGAGGCGGATCGGCTGCTGCGCGCCGCCCTCGGCTGAGGGCCTCGAGGCCGGCATCGGGTACCATGAACTCGAACACATGTCCGAACGCGCACGCATGATCGACCTCACCACCCCGGTCGAGCGCGCCTTCCTCATCGGCCTCGACGATCCCTCCGATGGTCGCTGGCCCGTGGAGCGCTCGCTGGCGGAGCTGGCAGCCCTGGCCGAGACGGCCGGGGCGACCGTGGTGGGCAGCGCCTTTCAGCGCCGTCCCGACCCCGACCGAGTCTGGTACTTCGGCAAGGGCCGGGCGGCCGAGCTGGTCGACGAGAAGGCGGCGACGGACTTCAACGTGCTCATCGTCGACGACGAGCTGGCCCCCAACCAGCAGCGCAGCCTCGAAAAGCTCCTCGACTGCAAGGTCCTGGACCGCTCGGCGCTCATCATCGACATCTTCGCCCGCCACGCGAGGACCAAGGAGGGGCGCCTCCAGGTTGAGCTCGCCGCGCTCGAGTATCACCTGCCGCGCCTGACCCGGCTATGGACCCACCTGTCGCGCACCGGCGGCGGTATCGGCACCCGCGGCCCTGGCGAGAGCCAGCTCGAGACTGACCGCCGGCTGATTCGCGAGAAGATCAAGAAGGTGAAGGCTGAGCTGGACGACGTAAAGCGCCACCGCGCCACAGCCGCCCGTCAGCGCGAGCGCAACGAGGTCGCCAGCGTCGCGCTCGTGGGCTACACCAACGCGGGCAAGAGCACCCTCCTCAACGCCCTGGCCGCGGCGGACGTGTACGCGGCGGATATGCTGTTCGCCACGCTCGACCCGACCAGCCGCCAGGTCGCGCTGCCGAGCGGGCAGCAGGTGGTCGTGACCGATACGGTGGGGTTCATCAACAAGCTCCCGCATGACCTGGTCGACGCCTTCCGTGCCACCCTGGAGGAGGTGCGGCGCGCCGACCTGCTGCTCGAGGTCGTCGATGCCGCGGACCCGGACTTCGTGGGCCAGCAGTCGGCGGTCCAGAGCGTTCTCGACGAGCTCGGGGCCGGCGACAAGCCGCGGATCACCGTCTACAACAAGGTCGACCTCCTGCCGGCCGATGGCGGCGCGCCGCCCCCCAGCGACCGAACCGCCTTCGTGAGCGCGGTGACCGGGGCCGGCCTCGATGAGCTGAAGGAGCGCATCGCCGATGCCCTGCGCGGCCAGATGGTGGTCGTCGACGCGGTGGTCCCGTACGAGCGCGGCGAGCTCGTCGCGCGCGCTCGAAGCTCGGGTGACGTCGAGGAGGAGTACGAGGAGCGCGGCGTCCGGGTCAGCGGGCGCCTGCCGGAGTCGATCGCGGCCGAGCTCGTGGCCGCCGGCCGCGGGACGCGACGGCGCGGCGCGGCCTCCCGCTGACGACGCCGATGCCGGCGCGACCGGAGGTCCGCCAGGACCTCCTCGAGAGGACCGCCCGTGAGCTGGCGGCGGCCGATGCCTTCTTCGAGCGCTGTGCCGCCGATCCGGCGCTCGATGCCGAGCTGGAGCGCCGGCTGGCCGGGCCGGCCACGCCGCTGATCACCGCCCTCGGCGCGTGGGAGGAAGCGCCGCCCGAGGCGCAGACGCTCCTTGCGGTCAACGAGGCCAACGTCGACCGCTTCACGGCCCTCGTCGAGGAGCTCGGTTCCTGGCCGGGGCTGCGGACCGTCGGCGCCGACGGCACCGATGCGGCCTGGATGCTGGCCCAGCACGCCGATCGGTCGAACGACCTGCGCCGATCCTGGCTTCCCCTGCTCGCGTCCGCGGTCGAGACCGGCGACGCCGATCCGCGCCACCTCGCCACGCTCACCGACCGGGTGGCGGCCGTCGCCGGCGAGCAGCAGGTCTACGGCACCATCGTGCTGCTCGCCGAGGATGGTGAGATCGAGTATCCGCTGCCCGTCGCCGATGCCGGCAGGCTGGAGGAGCGGCGCCGATCGATCGGGCTGCCTGACCCGGCCGCCGACGCTCCGTACCTCGCCGACGGGGACCTCATCCCGTACGGGCAGGACCGCGGGTCCGTGCCGGTCAACCTGTGGCCGATGGTGGTCGAGGGCCATGTCTCGATCGAGGCCGCGCTCGAGGCCGAGGTGCGTCCCGTTCGGCGCATCTGGGCCACCCGACCGGGCGATCGGCGCTTCGGCCGGCTGCGTGCGCTGGCGCGCGAGCGGAACGTGACGATCGAGCAGGTTCCGGCAGAGACGATCGACGAGCTGGCCTCGGGGCGCACCCACGGCGGGGTGATCGCGCTCGTCGGTGCGCGACGCGAGCGCACCGTCGGCACCCTGCTGGCGGAGGTGGGGGAGGGATCGCTCGTGGTGATGCTGGACGGCATCGAGGACCCGTTCAACTTCGGGCAGGCGGTGCGCGCGCTCTACGCGGCCGGCATCGATGGGCTCGTGATGAGGCGCAGCTGGGAGACGGCGATCGGCACGGTCACGCGGGCATCGGCCGGGGCCAGCGAGCTCATGCCGAGCGCTCGTGCGGAATCGGCCGAGGAAGCCGCCGCCGCCTGCAAGCGGCGCGGCATGCGCGTTGCCTGTGCCGTCACGTCCGACGATGCGGTCGAGCTCGGCGAGACCGACCTGTCGGGCGGGCTGTTCGTGCTTATCGGCGGCGAGCGCCGTGGCGTGACGCGCTCGTTCGTCGACCAGGCGGACGTGAAGCTGCGGATCGGCTATGGGCGCGCGCATGCTCCCGAGCTGGGTGCCGCGACGTCGGCGGCCATCATCGGCTTCGAGGCGCTGCGCCAGCGCCGGCGGGCGGGCTAGAAGACCCGGCGGCCCGCCAGGCGGTCGGCGGTCGGTCGTCCGATGGTCGGAGCCGTAAAGCGGCGCCACACGCGCTCGCGAATTGCGAGACCGGTCACCAGGTAGAGCGCCGAGAGGGCGACGAGCAGTCCGTAGCCGACGACGAGTGGTCCGAGCTCGCCGCCGATGGCGGTTCCGCCCACCATGGAGAGGCTGCCGAGCCCGAGTCCCGCAATGGCCATAGACCAGAAGGTGTGTCGCATGCCCCAAAGCCTATCGGCTCGTGCGCGAGCGCAGCATAGGACCATCCGTCAAATTCGGTAGGACCCTTGGCGTGACCTTTAGCGCCATCTACTCAGTGGTTCGGTCCGCGCAGGACTTCCGCAAATGTATGTTATGTGACCTAGACCGGGCAGGGCCGCGTCAGACGACTCCCACCACGTTGCTGGCCACCACCGGCCGGCTCATCCCCTTGAGGGTGAGCTCGCCGACCGACTCAACTTCCACGATGGCCTCGACCATGGCATGCGCACGCTGGCTGAGCAGGATCTGGTCGGCGCCGGCCTGGCCGCTCAGGCGCGACGCCAGGATGACC
>DASVEH010000404.1:0-3982 GCA_036380655.1 Candidatus Limnocylindria bacterium
ACGATGGCGATGATCACCGGCTTCACCCCGTAGAGGAGCGCCTCGCCGGCCGGCGTACTGCCGTACGCGACGTAGGCCCACGCCAGCGCCAGCACGATCGATGCGGCCGGCAGGATGAAGGCAAGGCCCGCCACCACCAGCCCCGCATGACCGCCACGCAGACGGCCGACGTGCATGGCCAGCTCGGTCGAGTTCGGCCCCGGGATCAGGTTGGTGATGCCGATGAGGTCGACCAGCTGCGCATCGGTCATCCAGCGGCGACGCTCGACCACCTCGCGACGCATGAGGGCGATGTGCGCCGCCGGTCCGCCGAAGCCGATGAACCCGAGCGTGCCGAAGACGACGATCAGCTCGCGGAGGCGGCCCGGCTGCTGCATCGGCGCCATTGTTCCAGACGCGACCGCGGCCTACCCCAGGATCGGGGCCAGAAGCAGGTACGCCACCCCCGCCGCGAAGCCGGACGCGGGGAGCGTCAGGATCCAGGCGACGACGATGCTGCGGGCCACGCCCCAGCGCACCGTCTTTAGGCGGTCGGACGAGCCGACGCCCATGATCGCCGAGCTGATGACGTGCGTCGTGCTGACCGGCATCCCGAAGTGCGAGGCGGTGAAGATGACCGTCGCCGCCGTGGTCTCGGCGGCGAAGCCGTGGACCGGGTCCAGCTTGACCACCCGCGTGCCCATGGTCTTGATGATCCGCCAGCCGCCGGCCGCCGTGCCGAGGCTGATGGCGGTGGCGGCCAGCAGGATGACCCACAGCGGCACCTCGAACTCGGGGATCACGCCGGCGGTCACCAGGGCCAGCGTCATGATGCCCATCGTCTTCTGCGCGTCGTTGCTGCCGTGGCTGAAGGCCATCCATGCTGCCGAGAGGACCTGCAGGCGCCGGAAGACGCCGTTGAGCCGGGCGGGATGCGCACGCCGGAAGACGTTGAAGAGGATGCCCATCAGGAGCAGGCCGATCGTGAAGCCGATGATCGGCGATCCCACCAGCGGCAGGAGCACCTTGTTCACGATGCCGTCCGCCTGCCAGGCCCCGAAGCCGGCCGAGACGAAGGCCGCGCCGAGCAGGCCGCCGATGAGGGCATGGCTCGATGACGACGGGATCCCCAGCCGCCAGGTGATGAGGTTCCAGATGATCGCCCCCACCAACGCCGCGGCGATCACCGTCTGGGACTCGACGTTCGTGTCGATGAGTCCCGACCCGACGGTCTTGGCGACCTCGGTCCCGGTCAGGGCGCCCACGAAGTTCGCGACCGCGCTCATGGCGATCGCCCACCCGGGCTTCAGTGCGCGGGTGCTGACGCTGGTGGCGATCGCGTTCGCCGTGTCGTGGAAACCGTTGATGTAGTCGAACGCGACGGCCAGTCCGAGGACGGCGATCAGGACGAGGGTGAAGCCCTCAGGCATGCTTGACGACGATCCGCTCGATCACGTTGGCGACGTCCTCGCAGGCGTCGATGGTGTCCTCGAGAAGGGCATAGATGTCCTTCCACTTGATGATCTCGACCGGGTCGTTGCCGTTCGTGAAGAGGTCCGCGATGGCCTTGCGGGCGATGCGATCGCCGTCGTTCTCGAGCCGATGGATCTCGATCCAGTGGGGGCCGATGTCACGGAAGCCCTTGAGCTTCTCGAGCGCGCGGAGAATCTCCTCGCACTGCTTGACGATGATCTCCGTCTGTGCGGCCGCCGTGGCGGTCGGAGCGTCGATCTTGTAGAGGATGCAGGTGTCCGCTACCTCCTCGACGAAGTCGAGGACGTCGTCGAGCCGGCTGATGAGCTGGTGGATGTCCTCGCGATCGAACGGAGTGACGAAGGTGTGCTCGAGCTTGTGGCCGATGTCGTGGCTGATGCCGTCGCCCTTGCGCTCGAGGTCGCGCAGCTGGCTGGCGAGCCGCTCCCGCTGGTCGTACGAGCGGAAGAACTCCTCGAGCAGGCGGGCGCTGGCGAGGACGTTGTTGGCATCATCGACGAAGAGCTCGTAGAACTTCTCCTCGCGCGGAATGAATGGAAGGCGCATGGGCGCGGGTGAACCCCGTGGGGGCACCTTGGCGATGGCCCCTCCATCGCTCGTCGGCGCCGCGCGCAAGCGTACTCGTTCGAACTGCCACGGGGCGGGCCGTGCGGAGCGGGCCGATCACCGGCGAGATGATCGGCCCGCAGGCGGCTTCAGCAGCAGGCGCCACCCGTCGACTCGCAGCAGCCGTCGCAGCAGCCATCGTCCTTCCGCATCTCACTCACCTCCTTCCGCGATTTCAGCAGGGTTCGCAGCGCTGGCTCATCGGCAGCACGCCGAACAGCCGGCGGCGGCAGGTCGCGATCAGGCTCTCCATTCGGCGGCTCCGCGCGATGCGCAGCACCTCGAACTCGCGCGTGGACGCGAGCAGCTCGGTCACCAGGTCCATCGGGTGATCTCCTCGTCGATCGGTGTGTCGACGGCGACGCTACCCCTGATATTGATGCTTGTCAATATGGACGGAGATCGATATGATGAGGCGAGCATGCGAACTCCCGATCCCGACATCCAGCTGCTCTCCGCGCTCGCCGATCCGGTGCGCCTTTCGTTCGTCCGCCAGCTGGCGGGGACCGATGGCATCTGCGCCTGCGACTTCAGCGAGTGCTGCACGGTCAGCCAGCCGACCATCAGCCACCACCTGAAGGTGCTGCGCGAGGCCGGCGTGCTGACCAGCGAGCGCCAGGGCACCAACATCGTCTATTCGCTGTCGCCCGACTTCGGCCGCCGCTGGGCCGGCCTCGGCGCCAGCCTGTCCGGCCTGGTGCAGGTCGGCTGAGCACGCAGAGGAGGCTTCGGTGACCGATCAGATTCACGACATGGTGCGGGAACGGTATGCCGCGGCCGCCCTCACGGCAGCCACCGGGAGCGGTGCCTGCTGCGGCCCCGAGGAGGGCATCGGCGCCGGGCTGTACACCGCCCTCGAGCAGGCCGAGCTGCCGGAGCCCGCCGTCCTCGCGTCGCTGGGGTGCGGGAATCCGACGGCGGTGGCGGAGCTCCGCGACGGCGAGCGCGTGCTCGACCTCGGCTCGGGTGGTGGCATCGACGTGCTCCTGTCGGCGAAGCGTGTCGGACCATCGGGGCGGGCCTTCGGGCTCGACATGACCGACGAGATGCTCGCCCTTGCGCGGCGGAACGCGGCCGAGGCCGGCGCCACCAACGTCGAGTTCCTCAAGGGCCACATCGAGGCGATCCCCCTCCCGGCCGACTCGATCGACGTGGTGATCAGCAACTGCGTCGTGAACCTGGCCGCCGACAAGCCCGCCGTCTTCCGGGAGATCGCTCGCGTCCTGCGGCCGGGCGGTCGCATCGGCATCAGCGACATCGTGGCCGAGGACACGCTCGCGCCCGAGCAGC
This sequence comes from Candidatus Limnocylindria bacterium, assembly GCA_036380655.1. Taxonomy (GTDB): domain Bacteria; phylum Chloroflexota; class Limnocylindria; order QHBO01; family QHBO01; genus JACDBZ01. The sequence goes on from DASVEH010000404.1 coordinate 3,370, forward strand.
GAGCCGAGCGTGGGTCCTACGTCGGGTGTATCGCCGGCGCCCTCTCCTTCGCCGAGTTCGAGTCCGGCCTGCGTGACGCCGGCTTGGCCGACATCTCCCTGACGCCGACGCATCCGGTCGCCGATGGCATGCACAGCGTCATCGCCAAGGCGACGAAGCCAATGGCCTCCAGTCCGGCGCCGGAGCGCCACGAGCTTCCGATGGCTGCGTCCGCTGGCTGCGGTTGCGGATCGGGCGGCTGCTGCTGACGCGCTCGAGGAGCGAGTCAGCCCATCCCGAGCAGGCGCGCCGTGGCCGCGGCCGCGGCCGCCACGACGACCACGACCAGCACCGGCGCGCGCAGCGCGATGGCCAGCGCGGCCACGCCCACCCCGATCAGGCGCGCGTCGAGGACGATCTGCTGCCCTGACCCGAACGTGTTCGTCGCGACCAGCGCCGCGAGCAGGGCGGGCGCCAGGAGCCCCACGATCCCCTGGAGCCGCTCGGGCAGGAGGCGGCCGCCGAGCAGCACAGGACCGGATGCCTTGATCGCGACGGTGCCGAGACCGACGGCCACCACGATCACCCACGCCTCGCTCATCGTCGCCCGAGCCCGATGAGGGCGGCGCCGCCC
>DASVEH010000405.1:0-5006 GCA_036380655.1 Candidatus Limnocylindria bacterium
CCACGGCAAGCCGCCGATGCTCCTCACCGAGAGCGAGGACGCCGAGCCGCGCCGCCGGGGCCGTGGTCGCGCCACGCGCGACGAGCAGCCCGCCGAAGAATCGGCCTGAGCCTGCCCGATCCGGGCGCCTGCTGACCCGCCTCGCGGGACGCGGGCCAGGCACGACGATCAGCCCGGGGACGGCTCCGCCGGGCTCTCCGGGACGGGCGACCAGCCCGATGGAGCGAGCTCGAAGCCGTCGAAGCTGAAGGCCGGCGCGACGACGCAGCTCATCAGGGACCAGTCTCCCAGCGACCTCGCCGATTGCCACGCTCCGCGGGGAACGACGACCTGCGGCTCGTCGCCGGCGATCACGTCGCCGCCCACGCGATGGCGGCTGACGTGGCCGTCATCGGATGCGATTGCCAGCTCCAGCGGGTCGCCGCGGTGGTGGAGCCAGAGCTCGGCGGCATCGACGCGATGCCAGTGCGAGGACTCGCCGGCCGCCAGCAGGAAGAGGATCGCCGACGCCACCGCGCGTTCGCCGGGAGCCGCCTCAGCGCGCCAGGTCTCCACGTACCAGCCGCCTTCGGGATGCGCCGCCAGTCCGAGCCGCTCGATGATCTCCCCCGCGTCAGGCATCGCCTTCGTCTGCGACCTCGCCGGCGCCGGCCTCCGTCCGGCTGACGACGACCCGATGGGGGAACGGGATGCTGATTCCCGCCTGCGTGAAGGCGCCCAGGATGCGCTTGCGCAGCTCGCCGCCGACGGCCCACTGCTCGGCCGCCTTCACCTGGCCCAGCACCTTGAGCTTGACCGAGGAGTCGGCCAGCGCTTCGACCCGGACCACCTTCGGCGGCTCGAGCAGGCGCTCGCCCCACTCGGCGTCGGCCTGCAGGTCCTCGCCGACGCGGTCGATGATCTCGCTGGCCCGGTCCAGGTCGGTGTCGTAGGCGACGTTGATGTCGAGGTTCACGCGCGCCCACAGCCGGGTCATGTTCGAGGCCACCATGATCTGGCCGTGCGGCACGGTGTGGACGGTGCCGTCCAGGTCGCGCAGCGTCGTGCGCCGCAGGCTGAAGTCCTCGACCACGCCGTCGACACCGGCGATGCTGACCACGTCGCCCTGGCTGTACTGGTTCTCGAGCACGATGAAGATGCCGGCCAGCCAGTCCTTCACGAGGGTCTGGGCTCCGAAGCCGACCGCGATGCCGATCACGCCGAGCCCTGCCACGGCGGGTCCGATGTCGATCCCGAACAGCCGAAGCGCCATGAGGATGGCGATGATGAGGACGACGCTTCCGCCGATGCGAACGATCAGGCGGCCGATGGTCTGGACGCGCCGCTCGAGCTCGGCCGGCGGCAGGACGCCCGCCCCCGCTTCTTCGCTTCGCCGTTCCAGCAGGTGGCGCACCCCGACGCCGACGGCCGCGCGCAGGACGAAGAAGGCCACCAGGCCGGCCACACCGATCAGGGCCAGTCGAAGAGCCACCCCAACCGACACGGGTAGGTCGGGCAGCTCGAGCATGGGCGGCATGGTAGCAACCGCGGCGGGGGTACCGTGGTCCGCCTCGAGACGGTACTTCCGGGTGCTGCGGAGTTCGGGCATTCCGGCGCTAGGATGTGGACCGGCCGCACCACCTGCTGTATCGCAGGCGACCGAACAGGGCAAGGAGCACAGCACATGACCTCGAATCAGCGTCGACCGGGCTTCCGCCTGCCGTGGGCCACCGAGGGCGAGGCGGAGACCGCCGACGCCACCGCCACGGCAGATGCCGCCGCGTCCGCCGATTCAGGCGAGACCGATGCCACGGCCGAGCCGGTGAGCGCGACGGAGGCCGATCAGCAGCCGACGGCAGCCGATACGGCGACCGACGCACCGGCGGCTCCGGCGGACGAGCCGTCCGGCGTATCGACCACGCGTCGGACGGCTACGGCCGAACGCGCACCGCGTCCCGCACAGCCCGAGTCGTCGGCCGGCTTCATGCGTGACCTCGTCGCTGCCATGCGCCGCGTGGCGGAGGAGACTCGTCAGTCGGGCCTCTCCGACCTGCGGACCAAGGCCGAGGAGCAGGTCCGCACCCTCGAGGCCGACGCCGAGCGCCGCCGCCAGGAGCTGACCGCGCGCGCCGAGACCGACGTGGCCGGGGTGGGGGACTGGGCAAAGGCTGAGACGGAGCGCATCAAGCAGGAGGCCGAGCAGCGCGTCGTCGCGCGTCGGGCTCAGCTCGACCAGCAGCTCGCTGCCGAGACCACCCGCGCCGAGGTCGAGGCCAAGGCCCTCCGCGATCGGGTCGCCGAGTACGAGCGCGAGCTGGATGCCTACCACGCCCAGCTGAGCGACATCGCGGATCCGGCCGCCTTCGCGGCGGCCGCCAAGCGCATGCCGGCGCCCCCGCGCCTGGCGGGCGTTCCGGATGCAACGGCGCCGGCAGAGCCGGCGGCGGCTGCGGCGACCGAGAGCCCCGAGCAGGCACCCGAGATTCATCCGGCCGAGGAGGAGGTCCTCGCAGCCCGCCTCGCCGAGCTGGACGCCACGCTGGATCCCGTCGCGGCGGAAGGCTCGGAGGCCACCCCGGCGGCCCCGGCCGCATCGGCATCGTCGGCCGAGCCCACCTCGACCGAGATCCTGGTCAAGGGACTCGGCAGCTTCGGCGCGATCACCGGCTTCCGGCAGGCGCTCGCGGCCGTCGACGGCATCGAGGGCGTGAGCCTGAGCCTTGGCCCGACCGGCGAGTTCGTCTTCCGGGCCATCCACCCTCAGGGCTTCGATGTCAGCGCGGCGATCGCCAAGCTGGAGGGCGACGGCGCGAAGATCGAGACCCACGAGGACGGCAGTCTGCGCGTCACGCTGGACCGCGCCCGCTGATCCCGTTGCCGGCGAGTGATAAACTCGCTGGACGGTCATGACCGTGAGGAGTAGCCCTCCATCGGCCGCACCAGAGAAGCGGTGCCTGGGCTGAGAGCCCGCCGCGGAGCGAGAGGGTGAACGTCGCACACGAGCCGGACGGGTCCGCCCGATAACGCGGAAACGAGGCGATCGCCCGCCGAACACGGATCGGGCGGTCGCGAATGAAGGTGGTACCACGGCCCGTTCGTCCTTCGACGAACGGGCATTCCTGTTGCAGGCCGATTGAGGAGATGGACCGATGACGACGACGCGACGCGAGCTCGCCCCGCGCTACGACGCCGCCGCGGTCGAGCCGGCCATCTACGCGCGCTGGGAGGAGGCGGACGCGTTCCGCCCCGCCGATGACGCCCCCATGGGCAGCGAGCGCTTCGTCGTCATCCAGCCGCCACCGAACGTGACCGGCGCCCTCCATATCGGCCATGCCCTGACCTTTATCGTCGAGGACGTCATGACGCGCTACCACCGCATGCGCGGAGACGACACCCTGTGGCTGCCGGGGGTCGACCACTCCGGCATCGGCGCGCAGTTCGTCCTCGACAAGATCATCGCTGCCGACGGCGAGTCGCGCGCCTCGCTCGGCCGGGAGCGCTACCTCGAGCGCATGGGGCACTTCATGGACGAGACGCGGCCGGTCATCCGCGACCAGCTGCGCCGCTTCGGCGCCAGCCTCGACTGGAGCCGCGAGCGATTCACCATGGACGATGGGAGCGCGCGCGCCGTGCGGGTCGCCTTCAAGCGGCTCTGGGACGCCGGTTTCGTCTACCGCGGCGAGGCGCTCGTCAACTGGTGCCCGCGCTGCCAGACGACGATCAGCGACCTCGAGAACGTCCATCGCGATGAGACGGGGACGCTGTGGACGATCCGCTACCACCTCGAGCGGGACGACGGCACCCCGGATCCCGACGCCTGGATCAGCGTCGCGACCACCCGGCCCGAGACCCTGCTCGGCGACACCGCAGTGGCAGTTCATCCAGACGACGAGCGGTACCGTGCCCTCGTCGGCCGGCACGCCATCCTGCCGTTCCTGGGCCGCCGGCTGCCGATCCTGGCCGACGAGCACGTCGAGCGGACGTTCGGCACCGGCGCGGTGAAGATCACGCCCGCCCACGACCCCGACGACTACGAGCTGTCGAAACGCCATGGCCTGCCGGCGATCACCGTTCTCGACGAGTCGGCGCGCATGAACAGCGAGGGGGGCGATTTCTTCGGTCGCGATCGGTACGAGGCTCGGGAGGCGATCCTCGATCGGCTGCGGGAGATGGGGGACCTCGAGCACGAGGCGCCGCACCAGATGGTCATCGGCCACTGCGAGCGCTGCCAGACGGTCATCGAGCCGCGGCTCTCGGTCCAGTGGTTCATCCGCGCCAAGCCGCTCGCCGAGCGAGCGCTGGCATCGGTCCGCGAAGGTCGGACGAAGATCCTGCCGGCGCACTTCGAGAAGGTGTACGCCCACTGGATGGAGAACATCCACGACTGGGCGGTCGGCCGCCAGCTGTGGTGGGGCCATCGGATCCCGGCCTGGTACTGCGCGGATGGCCACGTCACCGTCTCGGACGCGGAGGGCGGTCCTGACGCCTGCGCCGAGTGCGGGCGCCCCGCCGCGGAGCTCCACCAGGAGACGGACATCTTCGACACCTGGTTCAGCTCGGGCCTGTGGCCGTTCAGCACGCTGGGCTGGCCCGACGAGACACCCGACCTGGCGCGGTTCTACCCGACCAGCGTCATGGAGACCGGGTACGACATCCTCTTCTTCTGGGTCGCGCGGATGATGATGCTCGGCCTCTTCTGCACCGACACCGAGCCGTTCCACACCGTCTATCTGCACGGGATGATCCGCGCCGAGGGCGGCGTGAAGATGAGCAAGACGAAGGGAAACAGCGTCGATCCGCTCGACATGATCGACGCCATCGGGGCCGATGGCCTGCGGTTCGCCCTCGTCAGTGGTTCCGCGGCGGGGAGCGACATGCGGCTCACGCAGGCCAAGCTCGAGGGCGGACGCAACTTCACGAACAAGCTGTGGAACGCCGCGCGCTTCGTCCTGGGCGCGCGACCGGATGCGGCCCCGCAGCCCGCAGCCGAGCCGACCCTCGCCACGCGCTGGATCCATTCGCGGCTG
>DASVEH010000406.1:0-3058 GCA_036380655.1 Candidatus Limnocylindria bacterium
TGGCATTTGCGCCTGCCCGTCATGACCACCTAGAACCCTGGCCCGGCTGCTTTGGGCGCTCTAGTGAACGCCTCGTCATTTTGGGCGTGAGGTCGAATCCTGACGCCGTCGGTCCTGTGCCCGGGTCAGACGCCGGCGACGTAGGCGGTGAGGAAGTGGACGCCGTGGCGGTCGAGGTTGCCGCGTGCACAGTCGTAGTGCTCGGTGGTGCGGGGGTCGGCATGGCGGGCGAGGATTTGGGCGTCGCGCAGCGGCACGCCGGCGTCGAGGGCGTTGGTGATCGCGGCGTGACGTAGAGAGTGTGGGCTGATGTGCCGCGGGATACCGGCCGCCCTCGCGATCCGGGCCACCATCCGGTAGCAGTCGCGGCGGTCGATCGGCTTGCCCGAGACCGGGCGTCGCACGAGCGGTCCGTCGGTGCGTTGTCCGCGGCAGGCCTCCAGGACGCGCAGGACCGGGACGGTCAGCGGCATGGTGGCGGGCTTGTTTCCCTTGCCGACCAGGTGCAGCACCCGATGTCCACGAAGGGTGTCGGCGTAGTCCTCGATTCGCACTCCTGCCGCCTCGGAGGCGCGCAGGGCGTTGATCCCCAGCAGGTACGCCAGGGCGCCGTGGTGGACGGTGAGGCTCTGGGCGACCTGCAGGAACCTGATCAGCTCGAGCCGGTCCAGGCCCTGGGTGCGGGGGGCTCGTCGCGGTGGACCTTCGGCAGCCGGGCGTAGACGGCCGGGTCCGAGCCGATCAGGCCATCGATGTGGGCGAACCGGAAGTACCCGCGGACGGCGTGCATCGTGGTGACGACGGAGGAGTCCATCAGCCCGCGGTCGCCGAGGCGGCGGATGTAGAGCTCGACATGGGCTCGCTGGATCCCGACGAGGGGATCCAGCCCGTTGGTCTGACACCAGGCGAACCACTGACCGAGCTGATAGGCGTACAAGCTGTGGGTACGCCCGGAGTATCGGGCCAGGTACGACACCGCCGCCAGCTGCGCGGTCGACATCGTCGCGGGCTGGAACGGCAGAAGAGTGGTCGCAGCGGACATGGAGACACCTCGCGCGGCGACCAGGTATCAGGCCCACACGCCGCTCGCCGCTAACGCTGCAGGGCACTTGGACCTCATCGACGCTAGATCCCTGCCGCTTTTCGCGGCTCTTCCCAGTTGACGGTGTAGACGGCGGCCGGCTGGAGCGCGGAGGGGTCGGCGCGTCGGTGCCCGGGTAGAGGTCGAGGCCTCCCGAGGATGGGAGCTCCGACACTGCCCACCTAGCTAGGCCGGCTTGCGGACGAGGGCCTCAAGTACGCTCAAACGGCCCTCGTCCGCACTCCGGGCCGCGTTGATCTGAGATTCCCCAATCCGCTCGCCCATGAGCGTCTGCAGCCCCAGCGGCGGCAGCCCGTGTTCCTCCAACCGCCGGCGGTTCTCCCGCAAGTCCGGCAGGACCTCCTCCGTCTTGTCCCGGAAGATCACGATCTCGAACCCTGCGGTGAGAACTTGCTCCCGTGTCTCCTCGGGCGAACACAAAAAGCTCGTGCCCGGCCCTGCCGCCCAGGGCAGCGGGTAGTCGGGCTCGCCTTTCGGCCCGGCTCCGTAGTGGGAGAATGCGAACACCGCGCCGGGGCGAAGCACACGAAGCGCCTCGGCATAGAAGCGCCGCTTGTCGTCGATGTTCATCGCCACGTTCTCGGAATAGGCTCGGTCGAACCCATCGTCCTCGAAGGGCAGATCGGTCGCGCTGCCCTCCACCACGCGCACGCGATCCGAGAGGCCGGTCGCGGCATTCAGCTCCTCCGCCGCGCGGCAGAACTCCGGCGTCAGGTCGAGCGAGGTCACGTGGCAACCGAAGTGCGTCGCGGTCCACCGCGCCGGTCCGCCGATCCCGCCGCCGATGTCGAGGATGCGCTCGCCGGAGAGGGGTTCGAGGAGCGCTACCATCTCCTTTGTCGCCTTCAGCCCCCGGCCGTGGAAGTGGTCGAGTGGGGCGAGCGCGTCGGGCGTAATCGGGCCCGCCTCGCTGCCTCCTGCCGCCCTAAGCGCAGCGAGGATGCGGGCTGCGATGCCCTCGCTGGCGTAGTGGTCTTGGACCCTGTTACCGGCTGCGGTCATGTTTCGTTCTCCTCCCGAGCCGCCCGCGGTCGATGGCTTGAGGGGGTTCGTATGACAAATCCCTGAGAGGCTCAAGGCTAGCTAGGAAGACCCCGACGTGCCTGACGCTACCTTCGCGACCCCTGATGTGACGACGTTCTGCCGCCTCGACGAGCTGGGTCTGGTGGTGGTCGGCCAGCACCTCCAACCGGATCGGGCGGTGCTGGCCTGCCGGTCGCCGACGACGCGGTCGAGGAGGCGGACCGCTGGTGCCGGCGCTGCGGCTGCGAGGGTCGCCCGCGGGACACCGTCACCCGTCGCCTGGCGCACGAGCCGGTGGGCTGGCGGCCGACGACGCTGCTGCTGTCGATCCGCCGCTACCGGTGCGCTGGCTGCGGGCATGTGTGGCGCGAGGACACCAGCCGCGCCGCGGAGCCGCGGGCGAAGCTGACCCGCACCGCGCTGCGGTGGGCGCTGGTCGGGCTGGTCTGCCAGCACCTCACCGTCGCCCGCCTCGCGGAGGCACTGGCGGTGTCATGGACCACCGCGAACACTGCCGTTCTCGCCGAAGGCCGGCGTGTCCTCCTCAACGACCCGACCCGTTTCGACGACGTGAAGGTGATCGGCGTAGATGAGCATGTCTGGCGCCACACCCGCCGCGGCGACAAGTTCGTCACCGTGATCATTGACCTGACGCCGGTCCGCGACAAGACCGGTCCGTCACGGCTGCTGGCGATGGTCGAAGGCCGCTCCAAGCAGGCGTTCAAGACCTGGCTCGCCGAACAACCGAAGGCCTGGCGCGACGGGCTGGAGGTCGTCGCGATGGACGGCTTCACCGGCTTCAAGACCGCCACCACCGAAGAGTTGCCCGACGCGACCGCGGTCATGGATCCCTTCCACGTCGTGCGGCTCGCGGGCGACGCGTTGGACCGGTGCCGGCGCCGGGTGCAACAAGACCTGCATGGCCACCGCGGC
>DASVEH010000407.1:0-5898 GCA_036380655.1 Candidatus Limnocylindria bacterium
GTCGCCATGCTCCAGCGGGACACGCGCCGGTTCGGTGGCCTCAACTCGTTCGCCGGGCTTGCCTCCCGCTCCCCGGCGCGGGCGGCCGCGATGGGCATCCTGATGCTCAGCCTGACGGGCATCCCGCCGACGGTCGGCTTCTTCGCCAAGCTGTACGTCCTGCTGGCCGCGGTGGACGCGGGCCTCGCCTGGCTGGCGGTGATCCTGGTCCTCAACGCCGCGCTGGCCGCCTTCTACTACCTGCGCGTGGTCGTCTACATGTACATGCGCGATCCCGAGCCGGATCCAGCCTCGATCGACACCTCTCCGTTCGGCTCGGTGGCCCTCGCGCTGTCGGTGGCCGGCGTCATCCTCCTCGGGATCTTCCCTGGCGCCGTCCTTGGCCTGATCGAGGTGTCCGCGGCCAGCCTCTTCTGAGCCGATGACCACCACCCCCGACGTCGATACCGCCCTCGGCGCCGCCGCGGCCGCGCTGCTCGGCGAGCGTCGCCTCATCATCGCCACCAACCGCGGGCCGGTGACCTTCGCCTCGGGCGCGGACGGGTCGCTGCGTCCCCGGCGCGGGTCCGGTGGCCTGGTCACCGCGCTCGGGCAGGTCGGCCGCCATGTGCCGGTCACCTGGATCGCGGCCGCCATGAGCGAGGGGGACCGGCGGGCCGCTGCCGACCCGCGGCTGCTGCGCCAGGCCGCCGGCCCCGAGGACGCCATCCGCCTCCGCTTTGCGTCGGTCGAGCGCTCGGTGTACGAGCAGGCCTACAACGTGATCGCCAACCCGTTCCTCTGGTTCCTGCAGCACCAGATGTGGAACCTTCCGGAGCGGCCGGTGATCGACGCCGGGATCATGCGCGCCTGGGAGCGCGGCTACCTCGCCATGAACGACGCCTTCGCCACGGCGGTGTTGGCCCAGACCCGCTCGGATCGACGCCCGCGCATCATGCTGCACGACTATCACCTCTACACCGCCGCCGAGCCGATCCGCAGGGCGCGCCCGCGGGCGGTGCTGAGCCACTTCACCCACATCCCGTGGCCGCCGTCCAGCATCTGGCAGACGATCACGCCCGTCATCCGCGAGGGCATCGCTCGCGGACTGCTCGCCAACGACGTGGTCGGCTTCCAGACCGAGCGCTACGCGCACAACTTCCTGCGCATGATCGAGTCGTTCGTCCCCGATGCGACCGTCGACTACGATGCGCGAACCGTGCGCCGGGCTCGGCGTACGACCCACGTGCGCCACTACCCGATCAGCATCGATGTCGAGGCCACGCGGCGTATCGCCGGCTCGCGCGGCGCCCTGCGACGGGCCGATCAGCTGCTGGGCGGCACGCGCGAGCGGGTGATCGTGCGTGTCGACCGCCTGGAGCCCTCAAAGAACATCCTGCGCGGCTTCCTGGCCTACGAGGCGCTCCTGCAGCGCAACGCCCGGCTGCGAGGGCGCATCAGCTTCCTCGCCTTCCTGGTGCCGTCACGGACCGGGCTTCGCGAATACGGCGACTACGGGCGCAAGGTGCAGAACGCCGTCGACCGCATCAACGCTCGCTTCGGCCGCGCCGGCTGGCGCCCGGTGCAGATCTTCTACGAGAACGACTACGCCCAGGCGCTCGCCGGCCTCTCGATCGCCGATGTCGTCCTCGTCAACCCGCTCGTCGACGGCATGAACCTCGTCGCGAAGGAGGCCGTGGTGGTCTCACAGCGCGACGCGGTCCTCGTCCTGTCCGAGACGGCCGGCGCCTTCGACCAGATGGCAAAGGGCGCCATCTCGGTCGCCCCGGCCGACGTCGTCGGGACCGCCGACGCGCTGGCGGTCGCCCTGACGATGCCGCGCGAGGAGCGGCGGCGGCGGCTCGGCGTGCTGCGAGCCGGCGTCGAGCGAGAGGACATCGGCTGGTGGCTGCGGAGCCAGCTCGAGGACCTGGCCGCCCTCACCGGCTGACGGCAACCAGCAGCGCGGCCGCTTCGGCGGGATCGGCCAGCACGACGTCCGACGCCTCGACGACCGCAGCGGGGACGTCGGCATCGGTGCCGCCGACGCCGATGATCGCGCCGCGCACGCCCTGCTCGGCGCGAAGATCCGCGACTGCGCGGAACATGTCCAGGTCGGTGAGGTCGTCGCCCATGACCACCACTCCCCGCAGCGCGAAGCGTTCGATGATGGCGCGCGCGGCGGTGCCCTTGTCGCCGAAGCCGACCGGCCGCAGCTCTACGGACATCCGCCCGTGCCGTAGCTCGACCCGGCGGCCCTCGAGCGCGCCGAGGCCCTCGAGGATGGCGGGCAGCGCACGATCCGGATCGGGCGCGTTGCGGTAGTGGACGGTGGCCGAGATCCCCTTGTGCTCGACCGTCACGCCCGGCAGGCGCGGAAGCCCGGCCAGGGCCGCATCGATGTCGGCCCGAACCGATGAGGCCGCCGGCGTGCCGACCGGCTCGTCGGCGGCCGGCTCGAGCCATTCGGTCCCGTGGTTGCCGGCGATCAGGAGCCCGGGAACGTCCGTCATGCGGCGGGCGTCGAGCGGCGCTCGTCCGGTGACGACGGCAACCACGGCGAGGCGCTCGGCGAGGGCGGCCAGCGCGCCGCCGGCGCCATCGACGAGGCGTGAGAGGGCCGGATCCGCGACGATCGGCGACAGCGTGCCGTCGAAGTCGGTCAGCAGGCCGGCCGGCTGCGCGGCAAGGACCTCCGACACCAGGTCGATGGCCCGCGCCAGCGGGGCGTCGGGACGCCGGGTAGACTCGGCCACGTGAATCGTCTCTCCTCCTGGGCGCTGCCGACCGTGCTCGGGTTGGCGGGCGTGGCGCTCATTATCGTCGGGACCCTCGACCTCGACGCGGCGCCGGCCACCAGCATTCCGCCCTTCCCGACCGCCACCTCGACCCCTGTCGCGCGGGTGACCCCGTCCGCGGAGCCCTCCGTCGCGGCCTCGTCCAGCGCCACCGCCAGCCCGAGCGCCAGCACCGCGCCGACCGACGCGCCCACCCCGTCGCCGATGCCGTCGAGCGTGACCGCCGTCCAGCTGAGCGTCCCGCAGGTGGGCATCAACGTGGCGGTCAGGCAGTCGACCAGCCAGGAGACCGACAGCTTCCCGCCCTCTGACGCGGCCTACATCCTGCGCTCCGGCACCCAGCCGGGGCGGAACACCAACTCCTACATCTTCGCTCACGCCATCAACAGCCTCTTCAAGCCGCTCTGGAACGTGCGCATCGGTGCCGAGGTGCTGGTCCGCATGTCCGACGACTCGGTGCTCCGATACGTGGTGACCGAGGTCCGTCCCAACGTTGCCTGCCCCGACCCGGATGCCGACCCGGCGCTCAACCCCGAGGCGGTGGGGGTCGAGCCGCCGCTGGCACTCCAGATCCACGATGACTGCGACGAGGGCGCCTTCTGGACGACGGCGACCGAGTACGAGCGGCTCACCCTCCAGACCTCGCAGGGCTACAACCGCAACTGGGGCGAGCTGGTGATCGTGGCCGATCCCGTCGAGGGCTGAGCCCGGGGCGTCAACCCGTCGATATTTCGCCGGCGGCATGCGCACCATGCCGAGACCCGTGGGCACGCCGGCCGCGGACGAACCAGGCTGGCACCAGCGTCGCGACCGCCACCCCGAGCGCGATCCCGATGACCATGCGCAGCACGTCGGCCGACTGGCCCTGGGACCAGGTCTCGAGCAGGTCCACCAGTGCCAGCGACGCGCGCGGATCGACGCCGACGAACTCGGACCGTCCCAGCTCTCGGACGAGATCGTCGCGGCGTGACGCGTCGGCGATGACTGCCGAGAGCTCGTCGATCCGGTTCTGGCCGATGGAGGTCAGGAGCGCCAGGCCGACGCTCATGCCGATCGTGCGGGTGATCTGGAGCATGGCGCTGGCCACGCCGTAGGCGCCCGCGCCGGCCGCCTCCACGGCCACGGTTGCCCTGGGCGAGACGGTCAAGCCGAACCCGACACCGAAGAGCGCGAGGTCCCGGACCAGCCGATCCGGCTCGGTTCCGACTCCCCAGCCGAGCGCCAGCCAGAGTCCGCCGGCGCTGGCCAGCACGCCGGCGACGGTGACCATCCGCTCGCCGAGGAAGGCGGACAGCAGCCCGCCGACCAGCGCGCCGGCGGCGATCGCCAGCGTCAGGGCGGTCAGCACGAGGGACGCATCGGCATCGGTGCCGAACAGCACCCGGTTGACGAACACCGGCCCGCCGATGATGACGGTCGCCAGCGTGTATCCCGTCAGCAGGCTCACGGCGTTGGCGGCGCCGAAGGCGCGGTCGGCGAAGAGGCGCAGGTCGACCAGGGGAGCCGAAGAGCGGAGCTCCAGCCAGGCAAAGGCGCCGAACGCGACGGCAGCAGCGACGAGGCCGCCGAGGACGAGCGGATCGGTCCAGCCGGTGGCCCCTGAGACGGTAATGGCGCCGATGCCGGCCACCAGCGCCACCGACAGCAGCACGGCCCCGCCGAGGTCGAGGCCGGCGCGCACCCGCGGCGTCTCGATGCCGCCGGCAACCACGTAGATGAGCAGCAGGGTGACGATGCCGATCGGCACGTTGAGCAGGAAGATCCATTGCCAGCTCGCCATGTCGAGGCCGGGGATGGGGAGGCGGAAGTTGAGCAGGACCCACGCTCCGTAGGCCGGGCCGATCGCCATGCCGATGTACGTCGCCGCGCCCTCGAGGCCGAGCGCGGCCGCCCGGGCGCGGCCGCTGAACAGGTGGCTGGCCAGCGCCATCGAGAGCGGCACGAGGGCGCCGCCACCGAAGCCCTGGACGACGCGCGCCACGATGAGCCAGCTCAGCCCGTCCTCCGGGCCGGCGATGCGCGAGATGCCGGCCCCGGCGCTGCCGACGACGAACAGGAGCAGCGCAACCACGTAGAGGCGCCGCGCGCCCCACAGGTCCGCACCTCGCCCGGCCAGCGGCATGGCCACCACGTAGGCGAGGAGGTAGGCGTTGATGATCCAGCTGACCCGGGCGAGGTCGGCCCAGCCGCCGAAGTCGGCCACGATCGAGGGCAGTGCGATGGCGACGACCATCAGCTCGGCCCCACCGAGCAGCACGCCCAGGCTGGCGAAGACGAGGGCCGCCCATGCCGCGACCGGGTGGATCCGCATCTGCTGATCGGTCACAGGTCGACGCGGTCAAGCACGACGCGGGCCAGCAGGAGCAGGAAGCCGGCCGCCACCATCGAACCGCCGGCGCCCTGGGCAGCAACCGTGATCGGGCTGGCCAGCGCGGGCAGCAGTGCCAGTGCCTCGGGCGGCGCAGCCACGCGCGGAGCGGCCAGCCAGGGGACGCCGACCGCTGCGGTGCCGAGCACGGCGGCAATGAGCGTGGCCGGGCCGGGCCGCAGGAGCGCGCCAACGAGGAGGCCGAGGCCGATCAGTGCCAGGGCGCCGCAGCCGATCGATGCCACGACGGCCCCGAAGGCGAACGGATGCAGCACCGTGACGGTCCCCGAGCCCGTCGCCGCCAGCCAGCCGAGCACTCCCGCGGCTGCCAGTCCGAGCGCAGTGACGATGCCGAGCGCGAGGAACCAGCCGACCAGGATCGTGGCTCGCGGGATCGATCGCGTGACGAGCCAGCCCGCGCGGCCCAGCCCGCGCTCACGGGAGAGCGACCAGGCAGCGGTCGCAGCGCCGATCACCGACGAGGCGGCCAGGCCGATCGCCAGTCGCTCCAGCATCACGGGCATCGGCGCGGGGACCAGGGCGACCGCCGCGCCGGTGCCGATGTAGGCGGCAAGGAGGAGCAGGAGCCGAAAGGTGATCCACAGCTCCCGCAGGGCGAGCCGCGTGACGACGCCCGCTCGGCTCACGCGCGCGCCGCGTCGCGCGCCGGCTTCATCGCCGCGAGGGAAGCGATGCCGCGATGCGAGAGGGGCAGCTCCGCGCGTTCGAGCGCCTCGATCGGTGCGATGAGGG
>DASVEH010000408.1:0-4588 GCA_036380655.1 Candidatus Limnocylindria bacterium
CGTGAACGCCTGTTGCGGGAACTCGGGCACGGCGGGCTCGGCGCTGCCGCGCTCGCGATCGTCCATGGCCACCGGGCGCTCGACCACGCAGAACGCCGACTCCGCCTTGGAGGTCGTCACCCCGCGACCGAGCGGGAAGAGGGCCCGCAGCCGATGGTCGCTCGCGGTGTTGATGACGTGGGTGCGGACGTCGACGCGCCGCACGCCGGCGTGCAGCGTGACGTCGCTGTGCAGCACGAACGGCACGAGCGTCGAGGAGCGACTGCGGCGGTCGGGCGTCAGCGACGCGGGCAGCCGCCACTCCCAGCTGATGCGCAGGGTCGCCCGCGCCGGTCCCGTCTCGACCCAGGTGAGCGACGGGCGCACGTCGCGGGTCGAGAAGCGCAGGTCTCCGATCGGCCACGAGTGGTTGTACTCGTCGCCGGCGTCGCCGCCGTCCTCGAAGGCGTTGAGTCCGGCATACCGCTCGCCACTGGCGCGGTCGACGAGCGTCAGGGTGCCATCGCGGTCGTCGACGAGAACGATCAGCTCGTCGTTCTCGAGGCGCCCCGGCCCGACCGCCAGGCCCGACGTGACGGCCGCTCCCTTGTCGCGGGCAACGATGCCGAGGATGGTGTGGTCGAGTGCCCACGGCCGATCCCTCGAGCCCCTGCGGCGCTCGAGGTGGTGACGGCGGTACCCGAGCGATGGAACGTCACGGGCGACGAACGCCACCTCGGTCCAGGCCCGGCTCGCCAGAGCGGTGCGACGTTCCTCAACCGGCCTCGCCTGGAACGGGAGCTCGCTTCCCGTATCGTCGACGAGACGCCACGTGGCCGGCCGGACCTCCAGTGCCGGATCGACCAGCAGCCGGGCGGCATCCGTCCTCTCGAATCCGAGCGGGTTGAAGACAGCGAAGGCGACGGCACCCTCGGGGAGGCCGGCGCGATCGATCCGCTCGCCGATGCGCTCGTGGGCCCGCAGCGCGAGGAAGCGGCCGAGGTCGATGGCCTCCTCGTAGCGCGCGACGTTCTGGCGGTGCACCTCGTCGATCGAGCAGCCGGTGATCGAGTCGTGCGGCTGGTTCTGGACCACCAGTCGCCACGCGGCGCGGAGCGAGCTGCGCTCGTACCGATCCCCGAGCATGGCGGCCAGCGCCTGGAACGGCTCCGCCTGGCGCTGGAGCACGACCTGTGCGTCCCGGTTGAGCCGCTTCAGGTAGAGGCGGGTGCTCGTGACGCCGGGCAGCAGATGGGCCTTGCGGCCGAAGGCTCGGCCCTCACCGCGCCAGACGACCCCGATGCGATCTGCTTCGGTGCTCACCGCATCGAGGAACCCGACGAGCGATCCCTGCTCGTAGCGGACGCCATCGGTCTCAGCGTTCAGCCGCTCGAGGAGCCGAGGGAGGCGGGCGTCGACGGGCAGGTGGTCGCCGCCGTAGGGCTGAAGCACGTGGCGGCCGGTCGCGTACGGGCGCAGGTAGTCGAGCAGCTCCCGCTGGCGCGCCACCCACCGGTTCCAAGCCTCGGGATCGTCCGGCGCACCGATCGGCGCGTGGCTGACGTAATACTCGTGTGCGAGGTAGACCCCCAGGACGCGGCTGCCGTCGGGGGCCTCCCACCAGAACTCGCTCTGCATCTCCTCCGGGAAGCGGTCGCGGGCGTGGACACGCGGGTAGTAGGGCCGCGTCGGGTCCGGCGCTGCAAGGAGGTCGGCCGCGTTCGGATCCTCCCCCTGGCCGGGTGGCGGGGCACCGAACCCGCGCCACACCACGGCTCCCTCGATCCCGAATCCGCGGAGGATCTGGGGGATCTGGGCGGCGTGCCCGAACTGGTCCGGAAGGTAGCCGACCTGCGTGGCCGGTACGCCGAGCGCGCGGCAGACGGAACGGCCGAGCCACAGGTTCCGAATGGCGGACTCTCCGCTGGGAATGAGCGTGTCGGCCAGCACGTACCACGGCCCGACGTGGATGCGGCCCTCACGGATCCGGGCCACCAGCCGGTCTCGCTGCTCCGGCCGCAGCTCGAGATAGTCCTCGAGGACGACGGTCTGCCCGTCGAGAACGAAGGTGGTGAAGCTCGGGTCGTCATCGAGGATGTCGAGCAGGTCGTCGATGAGGTCCGCGAGCCGAACGCTGAAGTCGCGCCGCGTCGTCCACCACTCGCGGTCCCAGTGGGTGTGGTGATAGACGATCACGTGGGTTCCGCGGCCGGCCGGGCTTGCGTGCGGGACCTCTTCGATGGCAGCGGCGGGGGTCGTCATCGGCCTCATGCTAGGCGAGGCGACCGAGAGCTTGCCCCCGTTCCTCGACCGTCGGGGAAACCGGCACGCGGTTTGCGATGGGGTTCTGCCCGTGACCATCGACACTCCCCCACCGACCATGCCAGCGAAGAAGCGACAGAGCCGCCAGCGCACCGATTCGCCGCCGAGTTTCGCCGACGACCCGCTCGGGTGGCTCGCGTGGCTCGAAGCCATCGATCCCGGCGATCGAGATCGAATTCGGCGCGCGAGCCGGCCGGCCGTCTGGCGCGACGAGCTCGGTCGAGGGTGGCGTGTGGTGACCACCGCCGAGGGCCCCGAGATCCGGCCCACGCTCGATCACCAGCCCGCTCCGCGGACGGACCTGCCGATCGTGACCTGCCTGCTCGTCACGCCCGACATGCTTCAGGTCGAGATCTGCTCGCGGGGGATGAGGATGGTCGAGGCCCTGCCGCGACGCCGGCTCTCGCTCGTCGACATCGGGAAGGCGATGTTCACCTCCAGCGAGCTGCCCCACGAGGGCCTCACCCGCATGGACGAGGAGGCATTCCGCCTGGCCCGGAGCCGATGGGACGCTGCGGAGGCGCGCCGTCGGGAGTCCCGCAGCGGCACACCCGCCGGCGGCTGATCCGCCGAGCGGCCCTCGGAGGCCGGCGCTGATACGATCGTCCCCCGTGAGCGAACCCCTCGATCGATCCTACCGTGCCCTGCTGCGCGTCCCGACCCTGGCACGCGTCCTCATGTCGATGCAGGTCGCGCGCGTCGCGCAGTCGATGGTCAGCATCGCCCTGGTGCTCTTCACGCTCGACCGCTTCGACTCCCCCGCCTTCGCGGGCCTGGTGACCTTCGCCAGCGTCTTCCCCGGCCTCCTCATCAGTCCGATCGCCGGCGCGCTCCTGGACCGGCATGGGCGCATCCGCCTCGTCCTGCTCGATTACGTGGTCGCCCTGCTCGCCATGGCTCTCATCGGCGGGCTGGCGCTCGTCGACGCGCTGCCGGGCCCGGTCCTGCTCGTGATCGCCCTCGTCTCGTCGCTCACCGCCATCCTGAGCCACGTGGGGCTGCGCAGCCTCTTTCCGATCCTGGTGCCGGAGCACCTGTGGGAGCGCGTCAACGCGGTCGACTCCAACGGCTACGTGGTCGCCATCATCCTCGGCCCACCGGCTGCGGCGGCGCTGGTGGCGGTCTTCGGCGGTGCGATCGCGCTCGTCATCATCGGGGTGGCATTCGGCATCGCCGCCCTCGTCCTGGTCGGCGTGCCGGACCCGCCGGCGCCGACCGTGTCGAAGGGCCACCTGCTCATCGACGCCTGGGATGGGCTGGTCTACACCTGGCGCAACCCGACCCTGCGCGGTCTCGGCTTCGCGATCTCGCTCGTCAACCTCACCAACGGGATGGTGACCATCGTGCTGCCGCTCATCATCCTCCAGCGCTTCGGGCTGGACGAGACCGTGGTGGGGCTCGTCTTCGCCGTCTCGGGCATCTCGGGCATGGCATCGGCGTTCCTGTTCGGACGCATGGACACCCGCGGCCGGGAGTGGGCGCTGCTCGTCTGGCCGACGGTGGCGCTGGTCCCGGTCATGGCCGTCCTCCTCCTCGCCGCCGGGCAGGCGGCGTACGTCCCGCTGGGGCTCGGCCTGCTCGTCGTGGAGTCGCTGCTGGTCGGCATGCTGACCGGGCCGATGGACATCGCCCTCTTCACGGTCCGCCAGCGCCGGACCGATCCGGCCTGGATGGGCCGCGCCTTCTCGGTCTCGATGGCGTTCAACTTCCTCGGCGTGCCGATCGGCGCGGCGCTCGCAGGCCTGCTGGCGGACTCGTCCATCGAGGCGGCGATCCTGGTGCTCGGCATCGGCGGCGCGCTGGCCGCTGCGCTGTCAGCCGGCTTCCTGGTCCCGAAGGTCGATCCCGCCGACCTGCAGGCGCCGCTCACACGGGAAGGATCGAGACCGTCGTGATCGGCGTCGTCCGCAGGTTGCCGATGAGGAGCCGCTCGCCCGGCACGATCCGCGGCACAGCCGGGTCGAATCCGCTGGCGCTCCATGCGATGCCGGGCCGGTCCGATCCGTCAGGCGGCAGGCGGCACCAGTGAACGCCATCGTGTCCGATGGCGAGCACGTAGGTCGAGCCCGAAGCCGTTCGCGCCAGCACCACCGAATTCACGGTCCACCCCACTCGCTGCGTTGGCATCATCCGGGCCCATCGGCCTCGGCGTCAAGGTGGAAAGCCGCGATGAGGCACCTACCCTGTAGGCTGGGCTCGGAACCGAAGGAGAACCCCCGATGGACCTGTACCCCTGGCTGAAGGCGCTCCACATCTTCTTGGCGATCGTGGCCGTGGGACTGAACAT
>DASVEH010000409.1:0-4550 GCA_036380655.1 Candidatus Limnocylindria bacterium
TTCCACCGATTCGGCGGGCAGGCTCCGGCGCCTGCCTTCGAGCTCGCCCTCCACGGTGCCCGGGCCGCCCTACCGCCCGAGGAGGAAGCGCCACCGCCCACCCGGGCGAACGACGCGTCGCTCGCCTGAGGTGGATCGCGATCCCGTACGCCACGGCCGGTACTGACCGATCTTTCAAGCTGTCCTCACAGGAAGCGGTCCGCGGCACGGCAGCTCGGGCCGGCGCCCAGTGCGTCAGAGCGTCGGCTTGTGGGCCCGCATGCGGATCGACTGCAGGATGCCCATCCCGAACAGCAGGCTGATCAGGCTGGAGCCGCCATAGGTCACGAAGGGGAGCGGGATCCCGGTGACCGGCATGATTCCGATCACCATCCCGATGTTCACGAGCACCTGGAACAGGATCATGCTCGCCAGCCCGACGGCGATCATCATCCCGAACGCATCGCGAGCCTGCCAGCCGATGAGGAGGATGCGCCACAGCAGCAGCCCGAAGAGGAGCAGCACCACCACGCCGCCCACGAAGCCGAGGTCCTCGGCGACGACGGTGAAGATGAAGTCGGTCGATTGGACCGGGATGTAGCCGCGCTGGCCCTCGCCGCCGACCGTCAGGCCGCGGCCCAGCCAGCCGCCCGAGCCGACCGCATTGAGCGCCTGCACGAGCTGATAGCAGGCGCCCTGCGGGTCAGCTGAAGGATCCAGGAAGCAGAAGAGGCGCTGGCGCTGGTACTCGTGCAGCATGCCGACCACGAGCGGCGCAACCCCCACCAGCCCGGCGGCGAGCAGGCCCATCCACCCCAGGCTCGCCCCGCTCATGAAGAGCATGCCCACCAGGATGCCGATGAAGACGAGCGCCGTGCCCAGGTCCGGCTGCCGGAACACGAGGAACGCGGGAACGGCCATCAGGGCTCCCGCGACCAGGATGGTGGCCAGGCGGCCGATGCGCTCGCGGCGGCCGGCGAGGTACGCGCCGAGGACGGCGATCATGAGCACCTTGCTCACCTCGCTGAACTGGAAGTCGAGGCCGGCCACGGTGACCGACATCTGGGCGCCGAACAGGTTGGTTCCGATCAGCATGGTGATGAAGAGGAGGGCCAGGACGACCAGGTAGATCGGCATGGCCAGCGTGCGCAGCCAGTGGTAGTCGACGCTGGCGGCAACGAAGAAGATCGTCAGCCCGATGGCCGCCCAGATGAGGGTCTTGCCCGTCTCCGTCATGCCGCTCTCCGCCGAGGGGTCGTTGAAGCCCGCCGAGTAGCCCATCACCACGCCGAATCCGATCAGCAGCACGACGTAGAGGAAGAGCTGGACGTCGAAGTGGCGCCAGTCCCTGCCGCGGAACGACTCGACAAATGTTGCAGTTGCGACGCCCATCGTCAGTTCGCCGTCACGAGGCTGAAGTCGTTGGGATCGAGCCGCAGATCCTGGTCGAGGTCGAAGTACAGCTGCAGGAAATACTTCACCACCTCGGCCGAGACGTTGCCCGGCACGACCGCGGAGTAGTTGAAGCTGACGATCGCGAGATCGGCGTCGGTGGCCCCGGCTTCGCTGGGCAGGTACGCAACGAACCACGAGTGGAAGGGCAGGGTGCCCTCCTCGGTGAGCTCGCCGAACTCGGCCGTGCCGGTCTTGCCCGACAGCGCCCCCGGCAGGTCCAGGTCGCGGATGTTGTACGCGTGTCCCGAGGTGATGACCTCGCGGGCGCCGACGCGCATCGTGTGCAGCGTGGACTCATCGGCGGCGAGCTCATGCAGTACCTCCGGCTCGTATGACCTGATGAGCTCTCCGCGCGTGTCCGTCTCGCCGCGGACGACCATCGGCCGCATCAGCTTGCCGCCGTTCGCCACGGCCGCGTAGGCGTTGAGGATCTGGAGTGGCGTGACGGCGATCACGTTCTGGCCGATGCCGGCCTGCGCCACCTCGCCGGTGAAGACGCCCGACCGGCCCTGCCGGCGGGCCCACTCGGTGCTGGCGATGATGCCCTCTTCCTCGGCAGGCAGCTCGATACCCGAGAGCCGGCCGAAGCCGAGCTCGTTCGCCCACTCCGCGAGCGGGTCGATGCCGGTCTCGACGGCCATCTGATAGAAGTAGGTGTCCGAGCTCTTGGCGAAGGCGTCGACCATGCCGAGCGGTCCGAAGCCCTGCCGGTTCCAGTCGTACAGGCACTCGCCGGCCGGCGCGCCGGGGATCTGGTAGCAGCCGTACGTCGGCCACAGGCGATTGGCGGTCGTCACGCCCTCCTCCATCGCCGCGATGCCGGTCACGAGCTTGTAGGTCGATCCGGGAGGGTAGATGTCGCTGATGGCGTGGTTGCGCAGCGGCTTGTCGGGGTCCGACAGGTAGACGTTGTAGTCCTCCGTGCTGATCCCGCCGGCGAACTTGTTGTTGTCGTAGGCGGGCAGCGAGACCATGGCCAGGATCTCGCCCGTCTGCGGGTTCATCACCATCGTGACGCCCTGGCTGACGTCGGCGACCTCCATGCCCCAGGTCAGCGCCTGGGTCGCAAGGCGCTGGACGTCGGCGTCGATCGTCAGCATGAGATTCGTGCCGGGCGTCGGCTCGCGCACGGTCTCGAGAACCTTGAGCTGCCGTCCCGACGCGTCGCGCTCCACCAATTGCATCCCGTACCGACCGCGCAGCTCATCCTCGAACGAGCTCTCGATTCCGGCCTTGCCGATCACGTCGTCACGCAGGTACCCGTCCGCCTCGAGCTCCTCGAGCTCGGCGCGGTCAATCGGCCCGACATAGCCGATCACGTGCGAGAGGAGCTGGCCTCCAGCCTGGCCGGTCTCGTCCAGGTACTGGCGGATCGGCTCGACGGTGACCGCGACGCCCGGCAGCTCCTCCGCCTCCTCGCCGATCAGGAGCGCCGCCTCCCGGCTCACGCCGCGCTCGACCGGGACGAGGTCGAACGGGGAGCCTCGGAAGGCCTCGAGGCGTGCCTGGAGCGTCGCGCGCTCCGCCCCGGTCAGTTCCGCGATGCGGGACAGCACCCGGAAGCGCTCCGAATCCGGAAGGTCGGCCGGGCGGACCTTCACCGTCCACGATGGAATGCTGACCGCGACCGGCCGGCCGGTACGGTCGAAGATCAGTCCTCGCGGCGCGGGGATCGGGACTTCCACCGTGCGGTCGGCCGCGGCGCGGCCAGCGTAGACGTCCCCGTTGACCACCTGGAGCTGGAAGAGCCTGCCGCCGAGCGCCACCAGCAGCAGCGCCGCGACCACCGAGAACGCCACGAACCGCGCCGTGGACCGATGAAGGTCGACGCGGCCGTCGTTCAGATCCGCCATGGCATCACCAGGCCGGCGCTTCCTCCGGCGCGTAGCGCTGGGCGAGTGCGCGAGCCGGGAAGAGAAGGAGCGCGACGATGCCCGCGTTCAGGAACGCCGCCCCGAGGAGGATGTCGAAGGGAGGCGCGGCCGGCACGGCATCCGTCACCAGCTGCGAGATGAGGAGTGAGCCGATGTCGGCCAGGATCGAGCCGGCGAAGGCAGCGGCCACCGGGTAGATCCAGACCAGGCCGCCAAGCGCGCGCGACCCACCGGCCACCATGGCCGCCACCAGGAGCAGGACGAGCGGGACCGATCCGAGCGGATCGCCCACCAGCAGGTTTGCGGTCAGCCCGGCGACGAACGCCCAGGTGATGCCTGGCAGGAAGCCGAAGAGGGCGGTCACCAGGACGACAGCCACGAGGACCAGGTTCGGCTTCAGCCCGCCCACGACGATGACGGGCGCGAGCCCGGCATGCACGATGCCGACGATGACGGCGAGGAGTGGGCTCAGGTAGCTGATCGGATGGAACCCCGGAGACAGCGGCGACACGGATAGGCGTGGCCAAGTATACGGCGCTGAGCCCCCGTGGACGGGGTGTGGATATCTCTTTCACGTGAAACATCGAGTGTGGACAAGCCCGGCGCCGGAGGCGCCGGTAAGCCGCCGATAAGCACCCGAGCCGGCCGAAACTGGTAGAATTGACGAGCAACATTTCCAATCCGCAGCGGAGTACGCGTGGTCCGGGTCACGGCCATCACGAACCAGAAGGGCGGCGTCGGCAAGACGACCACGGTCATCAATCTGGCGGCCTTTCTGGCACTCTCCGGCACACGAACGCTCGTGATCGATCTCGATCCCCAGGGGAACGCAACGAGCGGTCTCGGGATCGATCGCCGAACGATCAGACACTCCTCCTACGACGCTCTCGTGGATCGCATGCCGATCGGAGAGCTGGTCGTGGAGACGCCGGTAGAGGGCCTGGATCTCGTCCCATCGGCACCGTCGCTCAGCGGCGCGGAGGTGGAGCTCGTCGGTATCACGGCGCGCGAGCGGCGGCTGACAGCGACGCTTGCCGAGCTGAATGGCCGCTACGAGCGCGTGTTGATCGACTGCCCGCCCTCGCTGGGGCTGCTGACGCTGAACGCGCTCACTGCCGCGGACGGTGTGCTGATTCCGATACAGACCGAGTACTACGCCCTGGAGGGCCTGAGCCAGCTGGTGAACACGATCCGACGGGTCCGCGAGGGCCTGAACCCGCGACTGGAGATCGATGGCGTGCT
>DASVEH010000410.1:0-3707 GCA_036380655.1 Candidatus Limnocylindria bacterium
GCGCGACGACGGGACGGCACCGGCCGGCACGGGGCCGAATCCCGGCGTGGGAAGTGGGCGACCCCATCGTCGCGGGCCCAGGCGGCGAGACCAGGTTGTGGCGTCGGCGGCGGCCGGGGCGGCCGCGACGAGCGCCACGAGGGCGCTCCCGCGAGAATGCGGACGGACCGGGGCCGTCGACCTGGCTCAGCTCCCGACCGCGCAGAGGGCCAGTCCGGGCAGCGGATACCCGCCGCCCTCAGCTGCGAACCGTGCGAGCGAGTCCTCGACGTCGGCCAGGACCTCGGCGCGCTGATCCTCCGACAAACCCTGAAGCGCGATCGCGAGCGGGCCCGCGGTGTCGGCCATGAACTCCAGGTACGCGTTGGCGTTCGGGAGCGGGAAGGTGAGCGGGACCTCCTCGACCCGGGCCTCCTCGAACCCGGCGTCGTGCAGCAGGCCCTTGACCCGCTCGGGATCGGCCATCGAGAACAGCCCAGGCGCCGGCGGCGGCTCCGGCGGCGGCATGTGGCCGCGCTGGATCAAGCTGATCGCGGGGATCATGAAGAAGGGGTTGCGCTCCGGCGAGGCCCAGACGGCGAACGCGACCTTGCCGCCCGGCCGCAGCACGCGCCTCGTCTCAGCAAGGGCCGCCTCGGGGTCATGCATCAGCATGTAGCCGAACCGGCAGAGGACCCCGTCGACCGAGTCGTCCTCGAGCCCGATCTTCGCGGCGTCGATCACCTCGTACTCGACGTTCTTGATGCCGCGCTCGGCGCCACGCTTGCGCGCCTCATCGAGCATCGCCGGCGAGAAGTCGCTCGAGATCAGCCGCCCCTCCGCCCCGACGCGCTCGGCGGCGTCGAAGCCGGTGTCGCCGGTCCCCGCCGCGAGCTCGAGCACCGTATCGCCGGGCTTCGGGTCGAGGTCACGAAGCAGCGCCGCGGCGCAGGGCGCGCTGACCGCCTCGATCTGCTCGCGGCGGCTCGCCCAGGTCGGGGCGAGCCTCTCGGCCACCCCGAGAGCGGTGAAGCCCTGGGGTGCCTGGGTCGCGTTCTCGCTCATCTCATGCCTCCTTGTAGTGCGGCGGCGCGCGTCGGGCTTTCTGTCTGCGGGGCGACGGTACGTCCGCCGGTCAAGACGCGCAATCGGGAGTTCTCCCGAGTCGTGCCTAGATGGCCGCGGCGCGTGGTAGGTCGGCCCACGCGATCAAGCCGTGCTCGATCGCGAACAGGGTCGCGCCCGCCCGGGTCGAGACGCCGAGCTTGCGATAGGCGTTCTGGACGTGGGTATCGGCCGTTTTCGTCGAGATCCCGAGCTCGTGGGCTACCTGCTTCGTCTGCAGCCCGCGGGCGAGCATCGCGACCACCTCGGCCTCGCGCTCGGTGAGACCCGCGGGACGCTCGAGCTTCGGTGCCCGCTGGCCCGCGGCCTCGATCACCGCGGTCACGGCGTCGGGATCGAGCTTGCCCTCGCTCGCCTCGCGGCCAAGCTCCTCCGCTGCCCCCTCCGGCGAGAGCGGCTCGCGGTGCGGCCGGGGCTCGCGCATCGCGTGGTAGACGTCCGCCGCCGCAAGCAGCCGCGCCGCCAGCCCGAGCTCCGCCCCCGGCACGCCGCGGTGGTAGCCGCTCGCGTCGAGCCGCTCGTGGTGCGCTGCGGCGACGGGAGCGAGCGCGGAGAAGAACCCCGAGCGCGAGAGGATGCGCTCGGTCTGGTACGGGTGCAGACGGACCTCCTCCCACTCGTCGGGGGTCAACGGTCCGGGCTTCCCCCAGATCCGCGGATGGACGGCCACCCGCCCCAGATCGTGAACGAGCCCCGCCCGGCGGACCGCGGCAAGCCGCTCACGGTCGACGCGGCAGCGCTCGGCCGCCGCGCCGGCGAGCTCGGCGACCCCCGTCGAGTGTCCCGTGAGGTACGGCGACACGAGATCGGTGAAGCCCGCCATCGCGACCAGGGCCCGGTCGATCGCGGCGCCCTCGAGCACGAGCGGCGGGTTCGGTTCGCGCTCGAGGACCTCGTCCCAGGCGGACCCGTCGTCCTGGGCGAGGATCTCGTCGGCGTGATCGGCAAGACAGCCCGCTATCTCCGGATCAAACGCGCCGCCGGCGCGTTCGCGCACCGTGCGCGCGGATTCCTCGGGCCCCGACAGCATGCGCTGGAATGCGGCGTCGACGGCGACCTGTCCGATCCGGATCGGCAGCGGCATCTCGTCGCCCTTCGACCGACCCAGAACGCCCTTCCCGTCCCAGCGCTCGACGAGGTGCGCGAGCGGATCGGTCACGTCCCGGGGCAACCCGAACCCCTGGCCCAGCCTCTGGATCACCTCGCACATCGCGGCGAAGTGCGGGCGCTGCACACGCGCCACCCGAGGCAGGCGGCGCACGGCCTGGATCGCCCGGACCGGCCGCGAACGATCAGCATCGGGCAGCGCCCTCAGGATCCCGCCGAAGATCTCCCGCCGGGATCCAAAGATCACCGGGTGCAGGTTCTCGACCAGGGGGCTGCCGAAGATGTCGGCGCTCACGTGGGCGTAAATGGTGCAACCGGCGTGCGCCAGAAGCGAGCCGTAGTAGACGCGTCTCTCCGTCTCGTCGTCCACCCCCAGCCGCTGGGCAAGGCGCGACGCGATCAGGGTTGTCTGCAGGCCGTGCTCGAATGGGAACCCCATCCCGAGGTCGGTCGCAAGGCAGAGCGTCCCGACGACCTCCGCGGCACGGACGCGGTCCGGCGCTCGGGGACCCTCTCCGCGCATCGTCCGCACCGTAACAGCACCGCACTTCGCGACGACCCGGGTTGGAGTCACGTCAACACCGGCTGATCATCGAGCTCGTCGTGCGAGGCACTCGGCGTTGTACGTCTTCACCCAGCCGAACTGGTGGCCGAGTCGCCAAGCCCGCATCGCCAGCCCGTCCGGCCGCGCTCTGCGACTTCGAGCCTGGCTTCGAGGAAGCGCCTCAGCGCCTCCTCGGTGGTCTCATGGAGACCCCGCGGAAGGCCATCGCCCGGAGGTACTGCCGCTTCATGCGGGCGCAGCGCTCGGCGACTCGTAGCTTGTGCCTTCCTCCGGGAAGCGGGAGCGCGGCGGCGCTCCGGCTCGTCCCGGCCGTTTGCCGTCGATCAGAGCCGCAGCCCGCCGCTAGGGCGTCCGCCGGCGGATCGCGAAGGCCGCATCAACGAGCCCGAGGAGCTGTTGACGGCGCCGGTGACGGCCGTTAAGGGCCCGCGGTCAGCTGGCTCACCGAGAAGATCGCACCCGCCGGGTCGGCGAGCACCGCTTCGCGGAACGGCCCTGCGTCCTCGGGGCCGGCGACGACCGAGCCGCCGAGCTCGGTGGCGCGCGCGGCGGCTGCGTCGGCGTCGGCGATCCAGAAGTCGACCCTCCAGTGTGCCGCCTCGCCGTCACCGGCACGCGCCATCGCCGCCACGACCTCACGGGACACCGGCTGCTCGGGGACCCCGCCCACGTAGCCGGGGAGGCGCCACAACAGCATCGGGCCGAACGCCTCCGTCGTCCAGCCGAGCACCGCACCATAGAACGCCTTGGCGCCCTCGGGGTCCGGGGTGCGCAGGAAACTCATCGAGTACGCGCTCGGCTCGTTGACGCGCTGCGCGCCCCGATGGGCGCCAGGCGTCCACACGCGGAGCACCGCGCCGGCGGGATCAGCGACGATCGCCACCCGCCCGCCGTCGAGGCTGCCGAAGGGGTCGGCCAGGAGGCTGCCGCC
>DASVEH010000411.1:0-10387 GCA_036380655.1 Candidatus Limnocylindria bacterium
GAACGTCACGCCGGACAGCAGCGTCGACCACGATACCGGCTCGCGGGACCGCTCCTCTCGGCCGCCGCCGCGGAGCCCAGCGACGAGGACGACGCCGGCCACGATCAGGATCACCGACAGCGCGTAGGCCGCCTCGACTCCGAGCACGACGAGTGCGCCCCCGGCGCCCGGGCCGGCAATCGTCGCCACCTGCCCGAGAGCGGAGTGGACCGCCACGGCTCGGGGGAAGAGCTCGATCGGCGCCAGGTTCGGCAGCAGCGCCTGGCCCGTCGGCTGGTTGAAGGCGCGGGCGATGCCGAAGAGGACCATGACGCCGAAGACCGGCGCCGTGTCGTCCACGCCGGCCAGCGACAGCAGCAGCAATGCGAGCGCGCAGATCCCGAGGAGCACGTAGGTGAGCAGCTGGACGCGTCGCCGGTCGTATCGATCCGCGACGTGACCTGCGGGAAGGATCAGGACGATGAAGGGCAGGAACTGGCTCAGCGCGACCAGCCCCAGGTCGAACGGGTCGCCGCTCACACTGAAGACCTGCCAGCCGACCGCCACGGTCTGGATCTGCGTGGCCACCGATACGATGAACCGGGCAGACAGGTATCGGCGCAGGTCAGGGTGGCGCAGGACGACGTACCGATCCTCGGCCTGGCTGCTCGACATGGAGGCAGAAGGGTAGCGGTGTGCGGCAATCCGCCGTCGCCAGGCCCGTCGACGGCATAGGGTTCGTGCCACAACGACCGCAGGGATGGACCGATGACCGAGACCGGTTCCGAGCGCCCCCGCATCAGCCTGCCGCTCTCCCAGCTCGTGACGCTGTCGATCTACTGGTTCGGGATCCAGACGATCTGGGGCGGCCTGAACATCACCATCATCCCTGGCCGGCTCGACGACCTGAGCCGCGACACACAGGGCACCCTGCTCGCGATCATCATGCTGGCCGGCGCGGTCGCGCCGATCATCATCCAGCCCACGGTCGGAATGATCAGCGACTACACCGCCACCCGCTGGGGCCGCCGCAAGCCGTACATCGTCATCGGCACCCTGCTCGACGTCGTCTTCCTGGCCGGCCTCGCCTTCAACAACGACTTCGTGGCCATGGTCGCGTTCTACTTCCTGCTCCAGGTAAGCTCGAACTTCGCGCAGGGACCGTTCCAGGGCTACGTCCCCGACCTCGTGCCCGCCAGGCAGGTGGGAATCGCCAGCGGGCTCATGGGCCTGATGCTGACGCTCGGGACGATCGCAGGCGTCGGCATCGCCACCGTCGGCGGGCTGGTCGACAACGTTGCGCTTGCGACCCTGGCCCTCGGCGTCGTGGAGGTGGTCACGATGGTGGTGCTCGTCGCCACGGTCGACGAGGGTCGCTCGGCGCCGCCCCGTACGCGTCCGTGGCACGAGATCGCGCTGTCGGCATGGGGCCGCGACATCCTGCGCCAGCGCGACGTGCTCTGGCTGCTCCTGGTGCGGCTCCTCTTCCTGGGCGCGTACAACGCCACCCTGATCGCGATCGGGTACTTCCGCCGGTCGCACGGGCTGAGCGCGGACGATGCCGACGCGACCGTCTTCGTGGCCACCGCCATCGTCGGCGTGTCGACCGCGCTGGCCGCCATCCCGGGCGGCCGCCTTTCCGATCGCTTCGGCCGCCGGCCCGTCATCTGGGTTGCCGGCCTGGTGGCCGGGCTGGGGCTGCTGGGGGTGGCCGTGGCGCCATCACCAGGGGTCGCGATCGCGTCCTGGGTGCCCTTCGGGATCGGGATGGGCATCTTCCTGTCCGCCGACTGGGCCCTCATGGCCGATGTCATCCCCAAGCACACCGCCGGGCGCTACATGGGGATCCTGAACGCCGGAACCGCCATGGCCGGGCCGGTCTTCATCATCGTGGCCGGGCCGGTGCAGGACCTCGTTGCGGCCGGCTTCGGCGACGCGGCCGGGCCGCGCGTGGCGATGGCGGTGGCCGCCGGCTTCATCGGCCTCTCCGCGCTGGCGCTCACCCGCGTCGATCCGCGCCGCAGGGAAGACGAGGACGCGGCCACGGCGTCGGTCATGGCGGCATGAGCACGCGGGCGGATCGTGCCAGGCGCACTGGCCCGCGCGAGCTGGCCGTGGCCGTCACGCCACGCTACCGAGCGATGTGGGCCGCCAATCGGGCGCTGATGCGCGTCCTGTTCGACGTTCGTGCCAGCGGGCTCGAGCACCTTCCGCCGGCGCCCTTCCAGCTGGTGGCGAACCATCACAACGGCTTCGACCCGCTGCTCGTGATGGCCGCCCTGCCTCGCGAGCCGCGGATCACGTGGTTCGGCCCGCGGGAGGCCGACTTCAGCCGCGGTTTCAAGAATCGCATCATGGCGTTCTTCGGCGGAGTCATCCCGTACAACCCCGACAAGACGACCCTCACGTCCGCCGTTCGGGCCGTGCGCCGCGTGTACCAGGCCGATGGCGTGCTCGGGATCTTCGCGGAAGGACGCATCGGCTTCCGGGAGACGGAGCTGCTCGAGTTCGAGGAGGGAGCCGCCGCCTTTGCGGTCGCCTCGGGCGTGCCGGTGGTGCCGTGCGCGGTGATCGGCAGCACGGACCTGTGGTTCCGGCGCCGCGTCGTGGTCCGCTGCGGACCACCCCTCCTGACCGAAGGCGTCCGCGGCCGCGAGTCCAGGGCCCGGTTCGAGGCCCTTCTCCGCGAGGCGGTGGCGGACCTGCTTCCCGACCGGGAGCCGAGCCTGCCGCGGCGACGGCCGCTCAGCTTCCTGAACGACCTCCTGAACGGGGCCGACGACATCGCCCGCCGACGCGCCGACCAGTAGCATCTCTCCGACATGCTCCCCGTCGTCTGGACCCTGTTCGCCGTGCTCGCCGTCGGCGGCTTCCTCATGATCGCCGCCTATTGGCTCGACGTGCAGGAGCGGCCGGACCTGAGCGGCCGGGCGAGGCTCGGCTGGTCCGTCGCGCTGCTGGTGTTTCCCGTCGCGATTCCCGCCTATGCCTTCGCCGGCGGTCCCGGATGGCCGACCTTCCTGAGGGTGGCCAGCCTGGTGCCCGCACTGGCTCTGATGCTCTTCTTCGGCTTCGTCCTGGGCGTCTTCAGCTAGGCCGATCGCGCCGGAACGCGAGCCACGACACCGCCAGCACGGCGGCGACGACGCCGAGCAGGGCGAGGGCCGGAAGGGGAATCCCGGCAGGCTCCGGGTCGGGGCCGGCCTCCGTCGGGGCGGTCAGCGGGAGAGGGGCGTCGGCTCCCGCCTCGAGCGGCGTGTTGCCCGAGCAGAGGCCGGTGGTGTGGACTGCCCCGTCGAAGGTGGTGAAGATCAGCCAGCGCTCATCCATGCCGAAGGTCATCCCGCACGACGCGCCATCCCCGCCGGCAAGGACGTCGACCACCGAGGGGACGTCACCCTTGGCGACGCCGTCGACCGAGAACGTGTACATCCGCTGCCCGAACTGCTCCGGAAACGGCACGGTCGCGGCGAAGGGACGGCCGACGTCGGAACCGAGCGACCGATCGCCCACGACGGTACCCGCGAACACCGCATCGGCCGCTTGCGCTGCCTCCTCGGGACCGAACATGGCGCACGAGCAGGCAGCGACCTGTTCGACGGGCATGGCGAGGAGGCCCAGGGCCATGGCGGCGGCGGCGAGCAGCTTCATCGCCGGTTGAGACGCCCGGGCGTCCTCCTCGGTTGCATCGGCCACATGTGCCTATCATCGCTCCATGACCAGCCAGACCGAAAGCCCCTCCGCCGTCGACGCGGCCACCGCCTACCTTCGTGAGCACGACGCCGAGCACCTTGCCCAGTTCGACGAGTTCCTGCGCATCGAGAGCGTGTCCGCCGATCCCGAGCGTGCCGGCGAAGTGCGGCGAGCGGCACAGTGGATCGTGGACGAGCTGACGCGTCTCGGAGTCGAGCGGGCCGTGATCCACGAGACCGCCCACCACCCGATCGTCACCGCCGAGTGGATGAAGGCCGGCTCCGATGCGCCCACCGTGCTCGTGTACTGCCACTACGACGTCCAGCCCACCGATCCGCTCGACGAGTGGATCCGCCCGCCGTTCGAGCCTCGGCACGAGGACGACCGGGTCTATGCGCGCGGCGCCGGCGACGACAAGGGCCAGCTCTTCATGCACCTCAAGGCCGTCGAGGCCTGGATGCGCACCGCGGATCGGCTGCCGCTCAACCTGCGGTTCTTCTTCGAGGGCGACGAGGAGGTTGGCTCCGAGCCGATCGAGCAATTCATCGATGAGCACGCGGACCTGCTGCGGGCCGATGTCTGCGTCGTCAGCGACGGCGACACCTTCGACGACGACGGGACGCCGGCCATCGGCTACGGGCTGCGTGGCATCGCCTATTGGGAGGTGCGCGTCCACGGGCCGCGGCAGGACGTGCATTCCGGCCAGTACGGCGGCGGCGTCGACAATCCGGCCAACGTGCTGGTGCGGATGCTGGCGTCCCTGGTCAACGATGGGGGCCGCGTGACAGTGCCCGGCTTCTACGATGCCGTTCGCGACCTGACCGAAGAAGAGCATGCCGCCTATGCCGCGCTGCCGTTCGACGAGCAGGCCTGGGCCGACGAGACCGGTGTCCCGGCGCCGATGGAGGGCGAGCGCGGCCACTCGCTGCTCGAGCGACTCTCGGCGCGCCCGACCTTCGATATCAACGGGATCTGGGGAGGCTACACCGGTGAAGGGGCGAAGACGATCATCCCCGCCTGGGCCGCCGCGAAGATCTCGACGAGACTCGTTCCCGACCAGGACTACCGCCAGATCGAGGAGCTGATGCAGTCGCACCTCGCCTCGATCGCGCCGCCGACCGTTCGCGTCGAAGTCAAGATCATCCACGGCGGCGCGCCGGCCGTCACGTCGCTCGACCACCCTGGCATCGCCCTCGCCGCGCGCGCCCTGGAGGCGGGCTTCGGGACGGCTCCGCTCTTCCAGCGCTCCGGCGGATCGGTCCCGGTGGTGGCCGCCCTGGACGCGAAGCTCGGCCTCAAGACGCTCATGGTCGGGTTCGCGAATCCGACCGGCAATTTCCACGCGCCCAACGAGTGGATGAGCCTGCGAAACCTCCGCGACGGCACCGTCGCACTGGTCCACCTGTGGGCGGAGCTCGGCGCGATGAGCGCATCGGATCTGCGCAGGGAATAGGCGGCGCGCGCCCCGCTGTTGACGCGCCGGCGGGCACACGGCTACGGTACGCCGCGACATAGATTTCGGAGGTTCTCCGCTCGCGTGACCGCGCCGCCGCAGATCCAGGATCCGGACGATCCCTGGCTCCCGTTGGGCGCTGCGTCCCGCCTGGTCGGCGTCGGGCCGGACACGCTGCGTCGCTGGGCGGACACGGGAAAGGTGCAGAGCTACCAGACGCCGGGCGGCCACCGGCGTTTTCTGCGGTCGAGCCTCGAGGCCATGATCAACGCGCCGCGCCGGCACCGGTACGGGATGGAGCGTCTCTCCGACTCCACGCGGACCATGGCCGGTGAGCTCCATCGGCGCATGCAGCGGTCCGGGTACTCCGGCCAGCCCTGGCAGGCCCGCCTGTCGGCGGACCAGCGCGACGAGTTCCGGCGTTGGGGGCAGCGGACCTTTCAGCTGGTGATCGAGTACGTGGCTGCCTCGAAGAAGGCGGAACGCCAGATCCTGCTCGAGGAGGCCGAGAAGATGGGCGGCCTCTACGGCGGGGAGGCATCGCGGGCCGGGCTCTCCCTGGCGGAGACGGTGGAGGCCTTTCTCTTCTTTCGATCACCGGTGCTCGACGCGATCACCGGCCACCTGCGGCGCCGGTCCGCCGACGTCAGCGACGTGACGGCGGCATTCCACGAGGCCAACGCGGCCATCGATCAGGTGCTCGTCGCACTGGTGAGCTCGCACCGCGAGGGCCGCTGACCCTCAGTCGACGAGGTACAGCTCGGTCGAGGTCGTATTGAGGCGCTCGCCGCCGGCATCGGTGCAGACGACGATGTCCTCGATGCGGGCTCCCCATCGGTCTCGCAGGTAGATCCCCGGCTCCACGCTGAACGCGTGGCCCTCCCGCAGCGGCTCCGGGTTCGACGCGACGATGTACGGCTCCTCGTGGGTCTCCATGCCGATCCCATGGCCGGTGCGGTGGATGAAGGCCTCGCCGTAGCCCGCCTCGTCGATGGCGCGGCGCGCGACGGCGTCAATCTCGCTGCAGGGCACTCCCGGCCGGACGGCTTCGCAGGCGGCCGACTGCGCCTCGCGAAGCACGGCATGCAGCGCCGCGAACTCGGGGTCGGGGTCACCGACGAAGGCGGTGCGGGACGTGTCGCTGCAGTAGCCTTCGCGCACGCCGCCGATGTCGAGGACGATGGCGTCGCCGGACTCGATGACACGCTCCCCGGCCACGTGGTGTGGACTGGCCGAGTTCGGCCCGGATGCGACGATGGCGAATCCCGCCGTGTCGTGGCCCGCCTCGAGCAGCAGCTCGCGAATCCGGCGGCTCACATCGGCCTCGGTCCGACCGGAGAGCCGCTCCCCCAGGATCGCGGTCATGGCGGTATCGGCGGCCGATCCGGCCGCGCGAAGAAGCTCGACCTCCTCGGGGCTCTTCACTCGTCGCAGCGCGCTCATCGTCGGTCCGGCCTCGACGAGCTCGGTCGGGTCGAGCGCGGCCCGCAGCCTCAGCGCGAAGCGTGCCCACATCTGGTCCTGGACCGCCACACGACGTGCCCCGGCGACGATGGCCTGCACCAGGCGGATCGGGTCGTCCGTCTCGTCCCAGGGCACCAGGCCGACGTCCTCGGCCATCTCACCGAGCTCGTGACGGGCAAGCGGCTCCTCGAGGCGCGGGAGTAGCAGCGCGGGATCGCCGTCGGCCGGCACCACCAGGCAGGTGAGGCGCTCCATCGCGGGCGCGGCGTACCCGAGCAGGTACGCATAGTCGGGTGAGGGAGTGATCAGGAGCGCATCGACCCCGCGATCCGCCGCCTCCGCAGCGGCACGCCGCAACCGCCCGCGATACGTCGATGCAACAAAGTCCCCTACGTCGAACGCCCCACTGGTCATGCGCGAAGGCTACACCGATTGACCATGGACGAGCGCACTGGAGGGGTCCACGCTTAGCCTGGCGCGTGACAGACTGTCATACATTGTCAGACGCGCGGGGAGACGAAGATGCGGACGACATTCGGAACAGCACCTGGCGGGCGACCGACTCGCCGGATTCGTGGCGGCGTGGTCGCCATCGGTGCGATCCTCGTCGCCAGTCTCCTGGTTCCCGAGCGGTCGTTCGCCGCCGATCCCCCGTCGGCACAGGGACAGCGTCATCTCGCGGAGACGCTCGGCGGCGTCCCGAACGACTTCGAGCTCGTCTACGAGCGCACCGCCGGCGTGGAGCACAGCGACGAGACGCTGTGGGCTGCCAAGTACGTGGATCATCGCAGTGGCGAGGTGCATGCGGTGTACCGGGATCGGGCTGACGGCACGATCGCCGGGACTCAGCTCCACGCGCAGCACGTCGCCAGCGTCGAAGAGGCGCTCGCGCCGATCGAGGCCAAGGCGGATGCCGAGCTGATGGCGGCCGTGGCCGGCAAGCGGCGCGCCGGCAAGCCAAACGCATCCGTGTCGGTCGGCGTGTGGCTGGAGGTCGACGTGGCGAAGGCGGAGCGGGCCGTCATGGACCGCCATCCGGAGCTGACCTGGGATGGCGACCGACCGGTGGTTGGTGACCTGGAGACCGCGCGCGCCATCCGGGCAGAGCTCGCCGCCGCACGAGCCGGGGCACGCCAGAGCGCTCTCGACCAGCTGCGCGTGGACGCGGAGGCCCTCGGCGGCAGCCTGGGATACGCCTCCACCAGCGCGCCCCTCGCATACCTGGACCTGCCTGCCGACAGGGTGGACGAGCTCGCCGCCATGCCGGACGTGTCCAGCCTCGGGCTCGAGCGGACCTGGGCGACCACCATGTCGAGCGCCGGCCCCGCCGTCCAGGCCAACTGGACGGGCGGCAGCGACGACCAGGGCGCCGGGGTGCGAGTGGCCGTCGTCGAATACCACAACGTCCATACCGGCGGCGACCTGTCCGGCCGGGTGGTGGCCTCGCACAGCACGAGCGGCTCGCTTGCCTACAGCAGCACCTTCGACCATCCGACCTGGGTCGCCGGTGCGATTGCCGGACGGAGCGGGACGTATCCGGGCGTCGCGCCGGGAGCGCAGATCGTCAGCTCGTCGACGGGTGGTGGCGGCGCCTCGCTGACCCGCGATCGGCAGATCATCGCGGCCGCCGACTGGGCGGCCAGCACGGGCGGCGGGGACGCGGACGTCGTGAATGCCAGCATCGGCCAGGACACCGCCACCGGGTCGGAGGAGGCGCGGCGCTACTTCGACGCGCTCGTCCACGAGGACGGCCGCCTGGCGGTCGCCGCCGCCGGAAACTACGTCACCTTCGGACACTGGGACATCCTCTCGCCGGGCACCGCCTACAACGTGCTGACGGTGGGCGGGATCGACGACCGCGGGACCGCGGGGCGCACCGACGACCGGATCTGGTACTACCCCGGCTCCAACGGCAGTAACTACCGCGATCGCACCGGCACGGCGTGGAACCCGCACGGCGACTTCAACAAGCCGAACGTGTCGGCGCCGGCAGCGTCGGTGCGCACCGCCAACGGGCTCGGAGCCAGCGGCACGAGCGTCGCGAGCCCGATCGTGTCCGGCATCGCCGCCCAGGTCATCTCTCGCCTGCCGAGCCTCGCGCTCCGACCTGAGGCGACGCGGGCGATCATCATGGCCGGCGCCATCAACCGCTCGCCCATGCCGGACGGCTCGAAGAATGCCGACCACGAGGGAACGGGCACAGCGTCGGCGAAGTGGGCGAACCGCCTCCTGACCGCCGGCGACGGCACCTATGGCGGGCACCGGATGGGGAGCCTGACCGCCGGCCAGGCGCTCACCCAGGACATCGCCGTGGTGGCCGGCCAGAAGGTCAAGGTCGTCCTGACCTGGAACAGCCGCACCTCCGGCTCGACGCTCGCCACCCGCACCGATCGGCTCACCGCCGACCTCGATCTGCGCGTCGTCCAGGCGGACGGGTCGACCTCCGGCTCGTACACCTTCGACAACAACTACGAATGGGTCGAGTTCACCGCGACCCGCACCGGGACCGCCCGCATCCAGATCCGCCAGGCGCGCTTCGACGCGACCTCGGAGCGGTACGGGCTGGCGTGGGCCAAGTGGAGCGTGGGCACGCCAATCCGCATCGCCGGCGCGAACCGATTCGACACCTCGGCGGCCGTCAGTCGCGCCCACTTCGGCGCGGGCGTGCCCGTCGCCTACGTCGCGACCGGGCGCAACTTCCCCGATGCGCTGGCGGGCGGCCCGGCGGCCGGTGCCCAGGGTGGACCGGTGCTGCTGACCGAGCCCAGGGAGCTGCCGGCGGCGACGCGCAACGAGCTATCGCGGCTCCGCCCCGGGCGGATCGTGGTCCTCGGAGGGACCGGCGCAGTCTCCGGATCTGTCGCCAGGGCACTGGACGCCTACACCACCGGCTCGGTCACGCGGCTGTCGGGTGTGGACCGATACGCCACGGCCGCGGCCGTCAGCCGGGCGACCTTCGCCCCCGGCGTGGCAGCCGCCTTCGTGGCCACCGGCAGGTCCTTCCCCGATGCGCTGTCGGCCGGCCCAGCCGCCATCAAGGCGCGCGGGCCGGTGCTGCTCACCGAGCTGAACAGCCTTCCGACCGCCGTCCGCGACGAGCTGGCTCGCCTTCGCCCGCAGAGGATCTGGGTGCTCGGCGGCACGGGCGCGGTGAGCGACGCGGTCAAGCAGGCCCTCGGGGCGTACACCTCCGGGCCGGTGACGCGACTCTCCGGCGTCGATCGGTTCGCGACCTCGGTGGCGGTCTCGAAGGCGATCTTCAGCCGCCCGCGGTCGGTCTACCTGGCCACCGGGATGAACTTCCCCGATGCGCTGAGCGCCGTGCCGGGCGCCGGCCGAGCGGGATCGCCGCTGCTGCTGGTCAAGACCGACAGCATCCCCGCCACCGTGGGCGCCGAGCTCGGTCGGCTCTTCCCGCCGCGCACCTATCTGATCGGCGGCACCGGGGTCATCACCAACGCAGTCGTGAGCCAGATCAACAGCCTGCTCGGAAAGCCATGATCCGCGGCTGGCCAGCCGTCGTCGTCATCGGCGCGGTGCTGGCTGCCTGCGGGACGCCGACCCCTTCGATAAGCGCTTCCGCCGAGCCATCGGTTGCGGCTTCGTCGATGCCCTCCGCGACCGCCTCCCCGAAGGCGTTCGACCTGCCGGAGGCGGGCCGGCCCTTCGACGCGGAGGCCATCCTGGCGGCCATGCGCGACTCGCGCCGGCCGGGCGGCGTGCCCGACGAGATGCAGACCGACGCGATCGCGGCCGCCGTGGCCGACGCCATCTGGACCATCGACGGCGAGCCTTGGG
>DASVEH010000412.1:0-4947 GCA_036380655.1 Candidatus Limnocylindria bacterium
GGAGGGCGAGGCTCCGGCCGAGGGCGAGCCGGGGCCCGGCGATCCGATGGCCGGGCCCTCGACGAAGACGACGCTCCAGCAGGTCGACATCCTGTCCCGCAACGCGACGCTCTACATCCTGCGTACCGACCTGGCGACGGCCGAGAAGATCACCGAGCTCCAGGCGGCCGGCGCCCAGTTCACGTTCGTCCTGCGCGCAGACGCCGACGACCGCACGGCCGAGACCGAGGGCTCGACCCTCGACCGCCTCCTCGAGGAGTACGGGTTCCCGGCTCCCGAAGTCGCGGAGCTCGACTAGGCCGAGCGGAGCGCCGCCAGGGCCAGCTCCACCTGGCGGCGCGTCTCCTCGATCGGCGCCGACCCGTCGATCACGACGTCGGCGGCCGCCACCTTCTCCGCCTGCGGGGACTGGCTGGCGAGCCGCCGTCGCGCGGTCGCCTCATCCATGCCGCGGGACGTGGCCAGACGCTCGAACGCGTCGGCCTCGTCGCAGCGGACGACCCAGATCTCGTCGCAGGCATCGGCAAGTGGCGACTCGAGGAGCTTGATCACCTCCACGCTGGCCACCTCCACCCCGCCTTCGGCCAGTTCGGCCAGGCGTGCCCGGACGGCGCCGCGCACGCGCGGGTGGAGGATCCGCTCGAGGTCGCGCAGCGCCTCGGCATCGGCGAACACGATCCGCGCGAGCTCATCGGCCGCGTAGGTGCCGAATCGCTCGAGGATCGCGGCGCGCGCATCGGCGTCGTTGTGGCGAATCTCGCGGGCGACCGCGTCGGCGTCGATGGTCGCGACGTCCAGATCACGCAGCATGCCGGCCACCGTGCTCTTTCCACAGCCGATGTTGCCGGTCAGGCCGATCACCTTCATCTCGTCGCCGATCCTATCGCCTCGGGCTGGCAGCGAGGACAGAAGTGGGTGCTGCGCTGGCCGACCACGATGCGGCGGATCGGGCGTCCGCAGCGGTAGCACGGCGCATCGGTGCGCCGATAGACCGCCAGGCGCTCGGCGTTTGCGCCGGGCTCTCCATCGGCGCCGACGTAGTCGCTGAAGCTGGAGCCACGGTTGACGATGCCCTCCCGGAGGACCTGGCGGACGGCCCGATGCAGCCGCCGGACCTCCCGCTCGTCGAGGCTGTCGGCCGTGCGCAGGGGATGCAGCCTCGCGCGCCACAGCGCCTCGTCGGCGTAGATGTTGCCGACGCCCGCGATGAAGCTCTGGTCGAGCAGCAGGGACTTGAGCTTCGCCGATCGCCGGCCCAGTCGCTCGGCGAAACGGCTCGCAGTGAAGCTTCGCTGCAGTGGCTCCGGGCCATGGCCGCTGAAGACCTCGCCGATCCGGTAGCGCCGCGCGCCCTCGGCGATGCGCCGGGACCGTGATCCCCGTCCGGCGCCCACGCTGCGCAGCCCGCCACCGGGCCAGAGCCCGATCCGCCCGAACTTGCGGACGTCGCGGTAACGCAGCTCACGGCCGTCGGAGAGGGCGAAGACGACCCGCGCATACGGGTCGGTGGGCGTCCCCGGTTCGGTGACGATGAGCGCGCCGGTCATCCGCAGCGCGACCGTCATCACCCGCCCGTCGGCGAGGTGGACCAGGACCGTCTTCGCGCGGCGGCCGACGCGCCGGATCGTGGCGCCCGTGACCTCGGCGACGAACCTGTCCGGTGGCTGGGGCTGACGAACGGTGCGATCCCAGTGCACCGTCGCATCGACGATCGTGGCGCCCGCGACGAGGCGCTGGAGGTCGCGCGCCACCGTCTCGACTTCGGGGAGCTCCGGCATCTACGAGACGAGCTCGGCGGCGACCTCTTCCTCCGCCTCCTCACGGGCAACGTCGCCGGCGCTCTTCGGGACACGGCGCCAGCCACCGTCGTCGGTCGGGAGGTATCGGTCCATCTGCTCCCAGTTCGTGCCGACCTTCAGGTCGACCTCGAGCGGCACGTCGAGCGGGAGCGCGGCGCGCATGATTTCCCGCGCCAGGCCGGCGAGTGTGGCGAGCTCGTCCTCATCGGTCTCGAAGACGAGCTCGTCATGGACCTGGAGCAGCATCCGCGAATGGAGCCCCTGCTCGCGGATCGCCGCGTCGAGGCGCACCATGGCGATCTTCATGCCGTCGGCCGCGGTGCCCTGGATCGGCATGTTGATCGCCATGCGCTCCCCCGCCGATCGCAGGGCGGAGTTGCGTGCGGCGAGCTCGGGCAGGTAGCGGCGACGGCCGAGCAGCGTGGTCACGAACCCCTGGTCCCGGGCCAGGATCTTCATCTCGGTCGTGTAGCGACGGATCCCGGGATACGCCGCGTAGTAATCCTCGATGAAGACGTGCGCCTCTTCTCGCGGGATGCTCAGCCGCTGCGCGAGCCCGAAGTCGGAGAGCCCGTAGGCGATCCCATAGTTGATCATCTTGGCGACGCTGCGCTCCTTCGGCCCGACCTGGTCAGCCTCGAGCCCGAGGACCCGGGCGGCGGCCGCGAGATGGATGTCGGCGTGCGCGGCGAAGTCCGCCTTCAGGCCGGCGTCCTGGGAGACGTGGGCCAGGATCCGGAGCTCCTGCTGCGAGTAATCGGCGCCGAGCAGCAGCTTGCCCTCGGGCGCCACGAACGCCCGCCGGATCCGGCGGCCGAGGGTGGTTCGGATCGGGATGTTCTGGAGGTTTGGATCGGTGCTGGAAAGGCGCCCGGTCGCGGCGACCGCCTGCTGGTAGGTCGTGTGCAGGCGCGCCTCGCCGTCCACCAGGCTCGGCAGCGCATCGACGTACGTCGACTTCAGCTTCGACACCTGGCGGTGCTCCAGGATGAGGCCGATCACCTCGTGCCTGTCCCGCAGCTCCTCCAGGACCGATGCGTCCGTCGACCGGCTCGTGCGCGTCCGCTTCGTCGACGGAAGGCCGAGCTCGTCGAACAGGATCGTCTCCAGCTGCCGCGGAGAGCCGATGTTGAAGTCGTGGCCGACCAGTTCGAAGATGCGGGACTCCAGGCTCGCCAGGGTGGCTCCGAACTCCTCGCTCATCGCGGCGAGCCCCTCGAGGTCGATGGCCACTCCCGCCTGCTCCATGCGCGCGAGCACCGGCAGGAGCGGCATCTCGACCTCGTCGAACAGACCCGCCAGGCCGCCCTCCTCCAGCTGGCGCCGAAGGATCGGCTGCACGAGCAGGGCGGTCAGCGCCTCCGCCGCCGCCCGGCGCGCCATAGGCCGCTCCTCGGCGCCGGTCTCGGCGTTCACCGGACGCGGAGGGAGCTCCACGTTGAAGTGCTGTGCCGCCAGGTCCTCGATCGTCTGCGACCGCAGGGCCTGGTTGACCATGTAGCCGGCCACGAGCGTGTCGACGAACGAGCCGTGCAGCTGGATCGCGCGGTCCGCCCACAGGGCCGCCACCAGCTGTTTGAGGTCGTGGCCGACACGGACCCGGTCGGGACGGAGGAGCTCCGGCGGCAGCCGCCGGGCCGCGTCGGTCGCCGGGTCGCACGGGACGAACCAGGCGCTCCCGTCCGCCGCCGCCATCGCGATGCCGAAGAGCCGGCGGTCGAGCGGGCGGCCCGGTCCGACGGCCCAGCCGAGCCCCACGCCGTCGCCGTGCGCCGCCAGCCACCGGTCGAGCTCGTCGAGCTCTGGCCCGGCGCTGGCGATCCTCGGATCGACGTGCTCGATCGCGCCTGCCGGGTCGGCCAGCGGATCCGGACGTTGGCGCGTGGCGTCGCCATCGGCCTCCGCCGGCGCTCGGCCACCGAGCAGATCGAGGCTGAGCTGCAGGCCACCCTTGGTCTCCTGCTCCGGGCTGTCGTGGCCGGTGGGCGCGATGCTCGATGCCGGCAGGCGGTCGATGAGCGACCGGAACTCGAGCTCGCGGAAGCGCTGGGCCACCGCGCGGCGGTCGTACCGGCCCGTCCGAGCCTCCTCGAGCGCGAGCTCGACAGGCAGATCGGTGATGATCCGGCCGATCTCCCGGCTCATGAATGCCGACTCGCGGTGCTCCGCCAGCCGGTCGCGCATCTTGCCCTTCACCTCGTCGAGGTGCTCGTAGATGCCGTCGAGGGTGCCGAACTGCTGGAGCAGGCTGCTGGCGGTCTTCTCCCCCACGCCCGGGACCCCGGGAATGTTGTCGCTGGTGTCGCCCTTGAGCGCCTTGTAGTCGAGCATCTGGTCGGGGCGGAGGCCGTATCGGTCCATCACCTTCGCCTCGTCATAGATGACCGTGGCGGCGACGCCCATGCGGGTGGTCAGCAGGCGCACGTGGTCGTCGACGAGCTGGAGCCCGTCGAGGTCGCCCGACACGATCATGGTGTCGATCCCCTGCGCCGTGGCCTTCTTCGCGAGGGTGCCGATGACGTCGTCGGCCTCGTAGCCCTCCAGCTCCCGAGTCGGCATGCCCATCATCGCGGCGATCTCGCGCACGATCGGGAACTGGGTGCGGAGGTCGTCGGGCATGCTCGGCCGGCCCTTCTTGTAGTCGGGGAAGGCGTCGAAGCGGAACTGAGGCTTCCCGACGTCGAAGCTGACGATCGCGAAGTCCGGCTTCACGTCCTGCATGCCGCGCAGCACGATCTGGAGGAAGCCGAAGACGGCGTTCACCAGCGTCCCGTCGGACATCGTCAGGGGCGGCAGTGCGAAGTAGCCGCGATACACGAGGCTCGGGCCGTCGATGAGCATGAGGAGGGGTCTGCGGTCGGGCATCGGTGCTGGAAGTCTAGACCGATGGCGGCCTTCCGGCCGCCGTAGAATCGGCGCCATGCCCGCCCGTCGTACCCTCGATCCGTACGCCGTCCTGGGCATCGCGCGCGATGCGACGCCGCTCCAGGTGGCGCGGGCGCACCGCCGGCTGGCGAAGCGCCATCATCCCGATCTTCACGAGGGGGCGGTGGAGGCGGCCGATCGGATGCGGAACATCAACGAGGCGTGGGCGCTGCTCTCGAATCCCCTTCGACGCGCCGACTACGACCGCTCACACCCGTCGTCG
>DASVEH010000413.1:0-3942 GCA_036380655.1 Candidatus Limnocylindria bacterium
GACATCCTCGGCCACTGCACGGGCCGCATGAAGACCCGCAAGCGGAACAGGCCGCCCTCAACGTTCAATCCGGAGCTGGTCTTCGCCGCCGCCGCCCGCTTCGACAAGGCGATCGAGATCAACTCGCGGCCCGAGCGACTCGACCCGCCGAAGCGCCTCCTGCGCCTCGCCGTCGAGGCTGGCTGCCGCCTGGCGATCGACTCCGACGCGCACGCTCCCGGCCAGCTCTTCTGGCTCGGCAACGGCTGCGAGCGGGCCTTCCTGTGCGGCGTCACGCCAACCATGATCGTCAACGCCATGGGGGCCGGCGAGCTGCTGGCCTGGACCGCGTCGCACGCCGCGAGCTGAGCCGCCGAATTCGCGATGGCGTGCCCTTGGCGCGTGATCTGCATCGCTCGAAGGTGGGGGAAGCTCCATAGCCACCCACACCAGGAGGAATCCATCTCATGTCCGTCGCCAAGGTGACCGAGCTGTCCTGCACGTCGAGCGAGAGCTTCGAGGACGCCATCCGCCAGGGAATCGAGCGTGCCAACAAGACGCTGCGCGGGGTGCGCAGCGCCTGGGTCAAGGAGCAGCGCGTCATCGTGTCCGGCGACGGCGCGATCGAGTTCCAGGCCAACATCCTGGTGACCTTCATCCTCGAGGACTGACCTCCGAAGACCGGTGCGGCCGGCGCGCCTTCGGGCGCCGGGCGTTCGTCCTGCCTAGGCTCCGTCGGCCAGGCCGATGCGTCCCTCGCGGCGCACGAAGCGAGCCCGGTAGGTGGGGTTGCTGACGCGCTGGCTCACCGTCTTCGCGTCGAGCGGCTTGCCGCTGCGCGGCACCGTGTAGCGGCCGCGCTCGACGATCGCGGCCGACAGCTCGGCGGCCGGCAGCGGACCCTGCTCCTGGAGGACGGCGATCATCTCGTCGTGAAGGGCGACGCGCTCGCCCGACGGGGCGGCGCTGACCTTCCGGGGTCGCCCCGGGCGCTTCGCCTGGGCAGGCGGCGCCCCATCCGTCACCGGTGCGGCTTCGTCCGTCACCCGGGGAGCTTCGTCCGTCATCGGGGAGGATGGCTGGGGATCCGCCGGCGCGACGGCACCCGCCGACTCGAGCGCGGCGACCCGCTCGGCGAGC
Source organism: Candidatus Limnocylindria bacterium (assembly GCA_036380655.1). Classification (GTDB taxonomy): domain Bacteria; phylum Chloroflexota; class Limnocylindria; order QHBO01; family QHBO01; genus JACDBZ01. The sequence continues at coordinate 1,120 of DASVEH010000413.1, forward strand.
GCTTCCACCCGGGCGAGCAGGCTCTGGCCGCCGGTCGTCACCTCGGCGCCGCTGCGCTCCGCGTCGATGCGCTCCTCCACCCATCGGCGCACGAGGTCGCCCGGTCGAACTCCCGCCTCGCCGGCGAGGTGCTTCAGCGCGTTGACGCGGCGGGGATCGAGGCGGATCGACATCGCACCCTCGTCGGGCGGACCCTCGAACCGCGGTCGTGGCGTGTAGGGCCGATCGCCGCCGCGGGGCTGGTACGGCCGATCCGCCCCGCCACGGGGCTGGTACGGCCGATCGCCCCCACGGGGCTGGTACGGCCGATCGCCACCGGCGGGGCGCTCGCGCGGCTGCCAGTCGCCGCGCCTCTGCGGCGGTCGATCGGATCGGTCTCGCTCGGATCGGTCTCGATCGGGTCGGTCGGGCCTGCGGTCGGGACCGCGTCGGTTGAAGCTCATCGGCGCGAACGATAGACGCTCGCCCTCTCGAGCGCCACCAGCGGCTCAGAACGAGCCGGAGCCGCCGCCTCCGCCGGAGCTGCCGCCGCCCGAGAAGCCGCCTCCTCCACCACCGCTGGAGGACGACGAGGGCGGGGTCGCGCCGACGCTGCCGAGCGCGTCGAACATGCCGCCGATGTCGGGGATGGCCGATCCGGAGAAGATGCTGCCGGAGCCATCGCTGATGCCGCCGGGCATGTCAGCGGCCGATGCGCCCGACCACGCCGAGCCCGGGCTTGATCCCAGCCACGCCGGGTAGTAGGCACCTGCCGGCGAGCCGGTCGCCTGGCGCTGCTCCTCGAGACCGCGTGCCAGCAGGGCGGCCACCTCGTCGTGGAGGCCGAGCGCCATACCCCACACCACCGCCTTGTCGGGCGTGTCGGCCAGCCTGGCGACCTCCGGCTGTTCGACCACGTCACCCATCGTGCGCGCCTGGTCCATCGTCTTGGCCAGCGTGCGGCGGTAGGCCTTGAGCATCGCGTCAACGTATGCGCCCTGCGACGTGCGTTTGCTCATCGCCTGGCCGAACCCCATCGTTCCTGCGCCGCCGAGGAGCAGGGCCGCCCCGAACATGACGGCGCCACTCATCGGCAGGACCACGCCGACCGCCAGCACGCCGGCGCCGACGAGCGCGATCCCGATGCCCCGCCATGCCATGCGGCCGATCGCCTTCGACGGCCGCTCGGTGAACCAGCCGAGGCGCATGGCCTCCTCCTCCAGGCTGGATCGCACCCTGCTCATCTCGCCGTTCACCTGCCAGAGCCGTTCGCGGCTGAGCCGATCCCCGCCTGCGGCGAGCCGCTTGATGGCGGCCCACGCCTCGCGCTGCGGGCGCGGCAGGCGGTCATCGTCGCGCGCGTCGGCGCGCAGCTCGATGGCCGGATCGGTCAGCGGGTCGGGATCGTCGTCGCTGCGGGCGTCGCTGACCTGGTCGAGGTTGTGGAACGCGAGCCGGCCGCTCTGCGCGAGCTCCGCCAGGAGGGTGTTCGTGCTGTGGCCGTCGGCCCGGCCGGCACGCACGACGGCCGCCAGCGGGGGCGTCATCTCGGCCGGTGGCCCGGCCATCAGGATCGATGGCGAGTCGGTGAGCTCGGGATCGTCCCCTTCGCGGCGCCATGTCCACCACGCGCGTCCGACGGTCGCGAGCAGCGCCAGCGGCGCGCCGATCAGGCCGAGCGCGGCATTGACGACGCGCCCGACCGTCAGCGGGATCGTGTCGGGTGCCATCCGTTCCTGGACCGCGTCGATCGTGTCCAGCGTTGCGGCGTTGAGATCGCCGTCGACCGCACGCGGCACGAACTCGCTGTCGATGAGCCCGGTGAGCTCGGCCTCGTCGATGTGCTGGCTGATGAACCCCGAGCCGCCGAACAGGCTGACCTTGCCGTGCACGCGGTCCTCCTCGAGTCCGACGAGCAGGACCAGGCCATCGTCGAAGCCCGAGCGCCCGATGCCCCATTGGTCGATGAGCGCGGCAGCCTTCGCCAGGTTGGCGTCCTCGCTGATCCCCGGGTCAACCTGGGTGTAGACCACGATCTCGGCGCCCGTGGCGGCCTCCACCGCATCGATCCGGTCCTCGAGCTCGGCGATCACCTCCGGGCGCAGTACGCCTGCCTCGTCGTAGACCGCGCGGCGGTCCTCGGGGTCGGGGAATGGCGGTCCGGCGGCCAGGCACGCGGCGGCCGTCAGCACCAGGAGCGCAAGCGCGCTCGGGAGCGCGCGAGCCCATCGGTTCATCATTTGCAGCATACTGGGTGGCACTCTTCTTGCGACCGGACGGTCGCATCGGGCGGCAGACCCCCGAGGCCCTTTGAGCGTCTCGCGCCGCCGCCCTCACCGGCCCTTACGGCCCGGTACGCGAAACCCCCTGGAGAACCACATCCGTGAATCCTCGTGTCGGGGCGCTCGTCGCCCTGCTGATCGCCGCGGCCGTGATGGTCGTGGCCACCGCCGGCGTCGCCGCCATCACCCAGCCCGACGCCACCCCGAACCCCGATCCGATCGTCGACGGCCCGAGCGGCCGCGCGGACGGGTCCGTCCTGCGTGGGCGGACCGCCGAGCGCGGCGCGGTCCTGCCCGGCACGCCAAGCCGGTTGCCGAGCCCTTTGCCCGCTCCCGAGGTGACCGGGATCGCGAGCAACTACCCCGGTACCTCCGGCTGGATCGGCGAGGCCACGGTCGCGCTGCCCGGCGATCTCGGCGGCCGCTACAACGGCGAGGTGAACGGTCACGTCACCGTCTGCGCGGACCGATGTGCCGAGCTGCCGGTGGTCGACTGGTGCCAGTGCTACTGGGGAACCGACGACGAGCGCGTCGTGGACCTCTCGCACGCCGCCTGGCCCCT
>DASVEH010000414.1:0-2172 GCA_036380655.1 Candidatus Limnocylindria bacterium
ACCTGCTGCCGGCTCCGCCCAACCCCGAGCAGGCCGACATCGTCGTCGAGCGCCAGCGGTCCGATCCCGGGGCGCTCAGCAACCTGCTCGCGCTCATGCGCCGCGCCTACGACTACACGCTGGTCGACATGGCGAAGTCGATCGATGACTTCAACCTCCAGCTGTTCGACGAGGCCGATGTGATCTTCGTGGTCATGACCGCGGACCTGTCGTGCCTCAAGAACGTGCGGCTGGTGCTCGAGACCATGGACTCGCTCGGCTACGAGCGGAGCAAGATCCAGCTCGTGCTGAATCGATCCAACGCCTACACCGGCATCAACGTCGACAACGCCGAGTCAGCGCTCGGCCGGAAGATCGACTACCAGGTGATCAACGAGTACCGGGGCGCGATCAGCGCCCTCAACTCCGGCGAGCCGTTCATGTCGTCCCGACCCGACGGGCCGCTCGGCCAGAGCGTCTCGAAGTTCGCGTCGGAGCTCGACACCATGCTTGCTGCCGAGCTCGCGTCCTGACCCTGGCAGCCCGGTAAGCCAGCCCTAATCGGCTGGTAAGCGGCGGTCCGTAGCCTTGGCGCTGCCGGTCGCCGCTGGTTAGTAGGGAGGCGAGCAGGCGGGCGACCGGCATACGTCCGCTGCCGCCACCGCGCCTCCGCCGAGGTCCCGCCATGCTCGCCACCGCGCTCAGCGCATCGATCGTCGGCGTCGATGGCGTGCCGGTGCGGGTGGAAGTCGACGTCGCGTTCGGGCTGCCTGGCCTCACCATCGTCGGCCTGGCGGGGAGCGCGGTGCTCGAGGCACGCGAACGGGTGCGAGCGGCGTTGCGCAACTCCGGCTTCGAGGTCCCGTCGCGCCGCATCACCGTGAACCTCGCGCCGGCGGATCTCCCGAAGGAGGGCACCGGCCACGACCTTGCCATGGCCACCGGCATCCTGGTGGCCTCTGGACAGCTGGACTCGAGCGCGCTCGAACGTACCGCGCTGATCGGGGAGCTTGCCCTCGACGGACTGCTGCGCCCGGTGCCCGGCGTGATGGCATTGGTCTCCGCCGCGCAGATGGCCGGCGCGCGTGACGCGATCGTGCCCGAGGAAAGCGCCGCCGAGGGAGCGGTCATCGGCGGAATCCGCGTCCACGGCGCCAGGCACCTGGGCGCGGTGACCCGTCACCTTGCCGGGCTGGAGCCGCTCGACGTGTGCGGGCCGTCACCGCGCGAAGCCGATCCGGCGTTGGACGACGCCCCGGACCTCTCCTCCGTCGTCGGTCATCTGGTGGCGCGGCGCGCACTCGAGATCGCGGTGGCCGGCCACCACAACCTGGCCCTCACCGGCCCGCCGGGCGTGGGCAAGACGCTGCTGGCCAGAGCCTCCGCGAACCTCATGCCGCTGCTCGACGAGCGCGAGGCGGCCGAGGTCAGCCGTATCCATTCGGTGGCGGGGCTTTCCGACGCCCGCTCCTCGTTCAGCCTGCGGCGGCCGTTCCGCGCGCCACATCACACGATCTCGATGCAGGCTCTCGTTGGTGGCGGGCCGCGTGTGCGTCCCGGAGAGGCGAGCCTGGCGCACCGCGGCATCCTCTTTCTCGACGAGACCCTGCAGTTCCGCGCCGATGCGCTCGACGCGCTACGGGGGCCGATCGAATCCGGCGCCGTCACCATCGCCCGTGTCGATCGGGTGCTGGCCCTTCCCGCGCGATTCATGCTCCTGGCCGCCTACAACCCGTGCCCCTGTGGTTGGTTCGCCGTGGGCGGTCACGCCTGCACCTGCGAGGACGGCGCGCGGCGTCGCTACCAGGCACGGCTCTCGGGACCGATGCGGGACCGACTCGACATGATCGTCGAGCTGGGGCCGATCAGCTCGCTCGCGCGCGACCGGGCGGTCGAGGATTCCCGGGCGGTCGCCGGACGAATCGCGACCGCCGCGGCGATGCAGGCGGAGCGGCAGGGTGCTCCGAACGCAGACCTGCCGGCTGCCCTGTTCGACGACCGCGCCGGATTCTCGAGCTCGCTGCGGACGCTGCTGGATGCGCGCGGGCGGCAGCTCGGCCTCTCGATGCGCCGCCTCCACCGCGCCGCGCGGGTGGCCCGCACCATCGCTGACCTCGACGGCGTGTGCGGCGTGCGACCGGAGCACCTCGACGAGGCTCTCCTCCACCGCCCGAAGGCGGTGGCCGCGTGATC
>DASVEH010000415.1:0-2756 GCA_036380655.1 Candidatus Limnocylindria bacterium
ACTTCTTCGCTAGCGGTCTGATCGCCCAGGGCTGTGATGTGGTCACGGTTCAGCGCGCTGGGTCATTCGTCGCCCAGCATCACCCTGACACGTACTCGCACCTCTGGCCGAGCGCTGAGGACGGGACCCGTAAGGCGTCCGCGGCGCTCATGGGTGAAGTTCTCGCGGACTCCCTGCGGACTCAGCGTCCCGAACATGCCTTCGACTAGGCGCGACGCTCCGCACTATCGGTAGTTGGTGAACTGGACCGCGAAGTCGTAGTCCGCTTCCTTGATCATCGCCTGCACTTGCTGCAGATCGTCCCGACTCTTGCTGCTCACCCGCAGCTCGTCGCCTTGGATCTGGGCCTTCACACCCTTCGGACCCTGGTCGCGGATCAGCTTGGCCACCTTCTTGGCGTTCTCCTGGCTGATCCCCTCCTCGGTGGTGGCGGTGATCTTGTACAGCTTGCCCGAGGGCCGCGGCTCGCCGGCGTCCAGCGACTTGAGGCTCACGCCACGTTTGATCAGCTTGCTCTGGAACACATCGAGCACGGCCTTGACCCGCTCCTCGGAGTTGGCCTCCATCTCCACCGCCTCGCCGGACCAGCGAATCGAGGCGTCGGTGTTTTTGAAGTCGAACCGCTGCCGCACCTCCTTCGCGGCCTGGTTCAAGGCGTTGTCGACCTCCTGGCGATCGACCTTGCTGACTACGTCGAACGAGCTCTCTGCCGCCATGCGTACTCCATTTCCTCGTGTGTGCCGGTTTGGGTATTGTTACTCCCCGCTGCGTCCCCCGGGTACGCGGCACGGCAGGTTGCCCGAGTGGCCAAAGGGAGCAGACTGTAAATCTGCCGGCATCGCCTACGTTGGTTCGAACCCAACACCTGCCACCAGCTCGACCAAGAGGCCTCTGACCAGGCGGCGGCCACGATGTCTGGTGGTGCTGCGGTTACTGGTCAGACTCCGGTCTCGGCCGGGAGGCGTCCGGATGCGACGGCTCGGCGCAGCAGCTCGAAGTCGGCCTCGGCGACATCGGCGTAAGCGGCCGACCATGCCGCCGTCGCCTCGGCGAATTCTTCGGATCGGCCGAGGTAGCCCACGATCGCAGCCGAGGCGGGGGACTGCCCGTGCGCCCGAGCCAGGAGTGCGGCGCACAGCGCACCGTACGAACGGAACTGGTCGGTGTCGAGCGTGTCCGGCTCGATCGACCCCTTCATGTCGCGGAACTGCCGCCAGTAGTAGTCCACCCGGTAACGGTCCGCGGAGTCACCGGCCCAGCCGCGGATCCATCCGACGAAAAGGTCGGAGTTCGCCTGCAGGATCCGCTGGGCGGCGACGACGCGGTGGCCCTCGATGAAGTCAGTCACGCCGGGGCGACCGGGGATGATCGACCGCCGGCCCCCGTACGTCGTCAAGACTGACGGCGGAGCCTCCTTGGCCTGGAGGAACAGCACGTCGCCGGTGGGGCCCTCGACTGCGAGCAGGTAGCAGCGGGTGCCGACGCTGCCGACACCGACGACCCGCAGGGCGAAGTCGACCACGCGGTATTGCTCCAGCAGGAACGCGATGTCCTCGCGCAGGGTCGCGCGGTATTGGGTGAAGTAGTCGGTGACCTCGCCCAAGGTCGCGTGGTCGACGTGGCGCAGGATGGGAGGTTGATCGACGATGCGGATGCCGCCGTGGACCGAAATCGTCGTCAGGCGCTGCAGGAGCCGCTCGGACGTGCGTGCGCGGGCCTTCTTCGCCGCTTTGCGGACCGTCTGCTCGCCTTTCTCCCCGAGGTGACGTGCGACCGAGGACGTGTCGACCCGGGTGTAGTAGCGCTCCCGCGTGGAGAGGCGGCAATAGCCCCATAACATCTCGCGGTACGCGTCAGCCGCGGCGAAGGCCGCGGCGCGGCATGCGTCCTCGCTCAAGCCGATGTCGCGCCCGCTGATGTACACGCTCGCGGTGAGCCGGCGCACGTCCCACTCCCACGGCGCGACGCCGCCCTCGTCGAAGTCGTTGAGGTCGAAGACGAGCGCGCGTTCGGGCGAGGCGAAGAAACCGAAGTTCGAGATGTGGGCGTCGCCGCAGGAGACGACCTCGAGGTCGGTGGTGGGTGCACCGCGCAGGTCGGCCGCCATGACCGCCGCCGTGCCCCGGTAGAACGAGAACGGCGATTGCAGCATCCGTCCCACCCGCACCGGCACGAGATCCTTCAGTCTCGATGCGTGCTGTTCCTCGAGGATGCCGAGGGGATCCCGGTCGACGGGGAGGATCAGCTCGGCCAAGCCTTTCCGCGGCAGACGCTTGCGCACCCGGCGCCCGGCTTCGTTCGCGGGTGACCGTCGCTCGCCGTTGCCCATGTGGGCAGGCTACTGCCTGGACCGGGGGCGGACGGTCACATTCAGAGGGGCCATCCGTCGTCGCCGGAGGTGCGGGGCGGGTCGTCGAAGATCGGCGGCGGCACCCGGTACCGGGGATGGACACCCGCCAGCCATCGCGGTAAGTCGCCCGCGCGGCCATCGGCCAGGCTGGTCCGCCCGACGCCGGCTCAGCTGAGCCCGAACACCCGGGTTGCGGTCCCACCCATTACGGCGGCGCGAACTGATTCCGTGAGGTCGAGGGCGTGGTACTTGGCCATCTCGGTCGACACGTTGTTGGGGGCGTCGGTACCGAACATCACCCGGTCGGCTCCGAGGCGGGCGATCATCCCCGCGATGTCTCCGGGCCGGCACCAGGAGGTCTCCAGCACGATGTTGTCGCACACCTCCGCGGCCGCAATCGCATTCC
>DASVEH010000416.1:0-3160 GCA_036380655.1 Candidatus Limnocylindria bacterium
GAATGCGGGCAGGACCACACCTGGCAGATCGAGGACGCCTTTCTCGACTGAGCCGACCGGTCAGCGCAGGCTCAGGGTCCGATCCCCGATGCCCGGGCCGACCGGCACCAGGCTGCCCAGCGCCTGCTCCCATGGCCCGACGAGCAGATGGAATGCCTTGTCGTCGATGACATCCTCCACGACCAGCGCCCCTGCGGCGTTCGCGATGGCGGCACCAACCATGAGCCACGGTCCCTGGGTCTCGGGAAGCGCGTGGCGCCAGGCCGTGGCGGCCGCGTGTCGCGCGAGCTCGTAGGCGTCCTGCCGCCCGCTCCTGATCGCCGCACGCCGGGCACGGGCGAGCGCAAGTCGCTCGGCGCCGACGCCCTGGAGGAGGATGCGAGTGGCGTGGGCCTGGTACATGTCGGCCGCTTCGTCGATGGTCAACATGCCGGCCCGTCCGACAATCCGATGCACGACGCTGGTTGCCGGCCCGTACTCCCCCATACCAGTACTAACGCAGCAGTGAGGGGATCGTTCGTCCCTGACTCACTCGAGCCGAAGATGAGTCACCGGGCGGGCTGCCCCGCCCGGTGACCGCTGGAGCGCGCAGCCCCTATTCCTGGCACCTGCTCGACACGGTGAACTGGCTGATCGCCACGAAGCCGTTGGCATCGAGCGTCTCGCCGTCGATGGTGAGCGTCCCCGTGCCCTCGGACTGCTCACCGCTGGAGCGGAAGCGGAACGTGCAGGTTCCGTCGCTGAAGGTCCCGCGATCGGTGAAGGTGAAGACCGGGCCGACGGACGTCAGCTCGGCGGAGACCGTGACCGTGTCGCCCTCCGTGCAGCCGCGCTGGTTGCAGGTCACGAACGTGACCGATGTCTCCGCCAGCGATCCGGAGAGGTCATCGGTGACGACGAGTCCATCGGCAGAGGGCTCGGAGCAGCCGGACTGCTCCGACACGACGCGACCGTTACGGACGTTGTAGGTGAACTGCGACACGCACACGACCACCAGCCCTTCCTCGACGGTGAAGGCGTCGACGAAGGTATCGGTACAGGTCACGGCGGAACAGGTCGAGCTGAATGCCGACAGGGACTCCTGGGTACCGGATTCCTTGAGCGGCGGTGCCGCGGCGGCGGGCGCCGCGAACAGCACCAGCAGGGTCGGGAGGACGACCAGGGAGACGAAGATGCGACGCATGGCTCGGGACCTCACATCGTCGCGGGTCGGGCCCGGCGGCCGTACAGTCGGTCGCGCGACATTGCCCCCCGCGTTGCGTCAGTTGTACTCCGATCCGCGGCGGGTGCCTAGGCCTGCGACGGGCCGATTTCACCCCGCTCGCGGAGCGTTACGCCACGCCGGTGTCGTAAGCGCTCGTGTCGACCAGCAGGCGCAGATCGGTGTCCGAGTACGTGCCCTCGTGCTCCTCGTTCGCGTGCTGCTTGGCTGCTTCGAGCAGGGCAGTGTCGGTGGCGCCCTCGAGGTGCTCACCACAGGGACATTCGACGGCTCGCATATGCATCCTCCTCGCATGCGAGTGGCTGCATAACTCGGGCCATGGCGACGATCCCGGACGGTCGCTAGACTCGGCAACGGTCGACCCGTTGCGGGGCCGGCCAACCGGCCGTCGGCGTTCTCACCGCCGGCGGCCACCTGCATGCTAGGCTTCGCGCGGCCACCGGCCGATGCCCGAGGAGGACCCGCCCGACCCCCATGACCGCCGACACCGTCGACTGCTTCAACTGCGGCCGCGCCAATCCGGAATGGGCACAGGTCTGTCGATCGTGCGGCGTCGCGCTGCGACACGGCGAGTCGCGCATCGCGCCGGCGGGGCGCTACCCGACCGATCGCGAGTCGCTCATCTCGATCGCGGCGGTCATCGGCACCATCCTCGGCGCCCTCCTGCTGGGCCTCTTCATTTCGAGCCTCAATCCGATCGACCCGTCGGCCGGGCTTGCGCCCAGCCCGACGCCCGAGCCGACCCCCACGCCGACAACGGAGCCATCGGTCTCGGCATCGGCCTCCGCTTCGGCGGCGCCATCGGTCTCGACCGCCCCCGAGCTGCCGGGCACCGTCGTCTTCGGCACCGAGCTCGACGGCGACAACCAGGTCGTCGAGCCGATCGACACCTTCACGCCCGGCATGGTCTTCGCGCATTCGATCACGATGTCCGAGCCCTTCGGTGCCGCCACCATCGGCGAACAGATCGTGCGCCTCAACGAGGACGGCAGCGAGGGCGACCAGCTGGTGGCCGCCGACGGCAACCAGCTCGGCGTCAACCCGGAGGGCACGACCGCCGGGTTCGTGGCCGGCGACGCTGCCGGCTTCGTCCGCGACTGGGGGCCGGGCAGGTACGAGATGCGGATTTACGTCGGCGAGACCCTCGTCGCACGCGGCCAGTTCCGGCTCGCCGAGGGCTGACCCGCTCCCCTTCTAGCCATCCCGCCCGGCGATCGCCGCCCAGGCGTCGGCGTAGAGGCGTGCGTGAATGGGCAGGTAGCCCGGGTATCTACGGCGGGCATCCGCGACGACGCTCGCATCGAGCGTGACCAGGCCAACCGTGTCCGTCGTCTCGAGCAGCACCTCGCCGTTCGGATCGATCGCCACGCTCGGGCCGCCGATGAGCACGCCGTCCTCCGGGTGCGGCCGCGTCACGCTCAGGACGTACGCGCAGCTCGTCATCGCGTTCGCGCGGAAGACCGTCTTCCAGCGCTGGTAGGTGCGCTCCTCGGTCGCCCTCGGCGCCAGGACCGCGACGGCGCCCTGGGCACCGAGCAGATGGCTGCCCTGCGGCCGATTCACGTCGGAGCAGATCTGGACGCCGATGGGAACGCCGAACGCATCGATCCGTCTCGGCGCGGCGCTTCCGGGCTGGTAGTGGCTGGTTTCCCAGAAGCCCTCCTCCTCGGGCAGGTGGCACTTGGCGTAGCGGGCCCGCACCACTCCCTCGGCGTCGAACACCAAAGCCTGGCTGCGCCGCACTCCGGTCGAGTCCTGCTCGATCACCCCGCCGACGACACCGATGCCGGCCGCGCGCGCCGCCGCCTGCAGCAGGCGGTGGCGCGGACCCTCCGGCGGCTCGGCGTCCTCGGCGCGGGCCTCCATGGTGGCCGGTGACCACGGATTCAGCGCCAGCTCGGGCAGCACCGCCAAATCGGCGCCCAGCTCCTTCGCCTG
>DASVEH010000417.1:0-8804 GCA_036380655.1 Candidatus Limnocylindria bacterium
GTCCTGGCCATCGGCCTGGCTTTCCTCTTCGGCTATACCCTCTCGACGCTGCCGCTGGTCAAGGCGGGACTCGGCTTCCTCGGCGCCCTCGGCCTCGTGCTCGCCGCCGACACGCTGTCCATCGCCACCATGGAGGTCGTCGACAACGCCGTCATGGCCGCCATTCCCGGTGCGATGGATGCCGGCCTGAGCAACCCAGTCTTCTGGCTGGGCATGATGGTGGCGCTGACCGCCGCCTTCATCGCCGCCTACCCGGTGAACCGCTACCTGCTGGGCCGCGGCAAGGGCCACGCCCTGACCCACCACTACATGCACGGTACGCAGCCGGCCGACTGGCGGCGCTACATCCCGTCCCTGGGGAGTGGGGCGTTGGCTTCGGTCATCGTGGCCTTCATGCTCGGTGGGCTCGTCGTCGCCGCCACGTCCGGGCTCGACACCGGCGGCCACGGCGCGGACGCCGGGGATGCGCGCCAGATCGAAGTGACCTCACCGTCGCGCCCGGCGAGACTGTCCGCTTCATGGTCACGAACGCCGGCGAGTCCGTACATGAGTTCCTGATCGGTGGCGAGGCGGCGCAGGCCGAGTTCGAGGCCGAGATGTCAATTGGGGAGGAGATGGACCATGACACCAGCTCCGGCGTCAGCGTCGATCCCGGGCACACACCGAGACTTACGAGTACACCTTCGGCGACGCAGAGGTGGTCCTCGCTGGCTGCCATGAACTCGGCCACTACGACGGCGGCGTGGTCGCCACCATTACGGTGAGCGACTAGGACGCGGGCTGGCGCGTCGATCCAGCTGCTTGCGACGCTGCTCGTCTTCCCAGCGCCACGCGTGAGGCGTCAGGCGGCGCGGCTTGTAAACCGACAGGACGTTGGCGCCGAGCAGGACCGCGGCGCCGGCGCCGGCCTGAAGTGTCGGTGAGAAAGCCAGGTCCGGAGGTGTGCCAATCGTGGCGTCGCCGGCGGCCTGGATCAGGTCCATGCCGAGGGACGCTAACAGGCACCGTCTCAATATCGGAGCTGGTCAGTGCCCCAATAGAAAGACGTGCTCGCGCATACACCAATCGGTCAATTGTGTATAGAGTGGGTCGTGCAGCCTCGGATAGCTGTTCGAGCGCTGTGCGTCAACGACACCAGTCAGAATACCGAGTTATGCGCTCTCATTGAGCACGAATCGTCGGGGCGTGGCGCAGCCTGGCAGCGCGCCTGCTTTGGGAGCAGGAGGCCGCCGGTTCGAATCCGGCCGCCCCGACCAACCTCCTCCGCGGCCGGTAAGATCGGCAGCACCCGATGCTGACCGCTCTCACCTTCGCCACCGCCGTCGTGATCGGCCTGGTGGCAACCCCGCTGGTCCGCGGCTACGCGCATCGCCGTGGTCTGCTCGACCAGCCCGGCGGGCGCAAGGTGCACCGTGTCGCCATTCCTCGGCTCGGCGGCGTGGCCATGGCTATCGCCTTCGCCATCGCCCTCGGAGCAGCCATCGTCGTGTCGCCGGACCTCGGCGCGGTGGGCGGCCTGCGGCCGAATCGAGCCCCGGAGATCCTGGTGGGCGTGGCGCTGCTCCTTGTGGTCGGCGTGGTCGACGACGTGCGTGGCATGCGCGCCCTGGTCAAGCTAACGTTACAGGTCGCCGTCGCGGTCATCACCTGGTGGCTCGGTCTGAGCATCGAGCGCCTCCACCTGCCGTGGGGCATCGTCGACCTCGGCATCCTCTCCCTCCCGATCACGGTGGCCTGGATCGTGGCCGTCATCAACGCGGTCAACCTGATCGACGGCCTCGATGGTCTCGCGTCGGGCGTGGTGCTCACGGCACTCGGGGCGTTCGGCCTGCTGGCGGCTGGCGACGGGGTCGATCCGACCCTGCCGTTGATCGCCGCCACGGCCGGGGCGGCGGTCGGGTTCCTGGCCTACAACCTCCACCCGGCCACCATCATCATGGGCGACACCGGGTCCATGTTCCTGGGCTTCGTGGTGGCGGCGATCGGCCTCAGCCTGACCCAGGACGGCGTCCAGCCCTATGCGCCCTGGGTGCCGATCATCGCGCTCGGGGTTCCGATCATCGATACCGCGTGGGCCATCGTGCGTCGCACGGCCAGCGGCGAGGCATTCTTCGTGGCCGATCGCGGCCACGTGCATCACCAGCTGCTGCGCCGGGGCCTCTCCCAGCGCGACGCCATGCTGATCCTGACCGCCGTCTCGGCGGGCCTGGCCGTGCTGGCCGTGCTGGTGGCTCAGCTGCCCTGAGCGTCGCTCTCCATCACGGCGGCAGCCACCAGCGTGCCCACCCCGAGCAGGAACCAGAACGGGAAGCCGATGCTGTTCGCCTCGAGCAGCATGGTCGTCACCGAGTCGACCGCCATCCCGGCGGTGGCCGCGGCCGTGCCCCCCAGCAGGATCCGCCGCAGTCCATGTGAGCGACGAGCCGCCGACAGGATGCGCAGGCCGGGCAGCATGGCGGTCGCCAGCAGGGTCAGGAAGCCGGCGATGCCCGTCTCGATCAGGATGTGGAGCCAGAAGTTGTCGACGGTGCGCTGCGCGGGGTTCCAAAAGAGACGGTCGGTGCCGTACTCCTCGTAGATCGGTGTCGGGTAGGTGTGCGCCACCGCGCCGCCGTAGCGACCCGGACCGACCCCGAGCAGCGGGTGGTCGCCAAGGATCGGGATGGCGTTGAGGACGAACAGGGTGCGCAGGTCGCCGCCCATGCCGATCGTCTCGACGCGATCGATCGTGGAGTCGATGAGCTTCGGACGATCGTTGTCCCGACGCACGACGAGCAGGTTGCGGGGCATGACCTCGGCCGTCCCGAAGCTGACGACCACGATGAGCAGGCCGAGCAGGAGGGTTCGACGATCGATGATCGCCAGGATCGTGCCGACGCCGAGGATGATCGCGATCCAGGCGCCCCGCGAGAAGCTGAGCCACAGCGCGAGGATCAGCACGAAGGCGATCGCACCCGCGATGCGCCGAAGACGAGGCGTGGGCAGGTGGGTGGCCATCAGGAGCAGGAACGGGGCGGCGACGAGCAGGAAAGCGCCGAACACGTTCGGGTCGCCGAAGATCGACGCCAGCCGATTCATCTCGCCGAACCGGCCCCGGGACGGCTCGAGGCCCAGGATGCGGGGCGACAGGAGCGCCTGCCCGATGGCCAGGAGGGCCGAGGCGAAGATCACCGCGACGAGCGCCCCCATCGCATAGAGCGCCTGTCGCAGCGTGAAGCCCACCAGCCGTGGCAGGAAGAAGAGGACGGCCGCATCGAGGGTGAACACGAGCCCGAGGAGCGCGATCTGCGGAGGCACGCCGTTGAGGACGGCAGACGCGAGGGCGAGGCCGGTGAACACGAGCAGGCCCACCGTCACCGGATGGCGCAGCGCGGATACCAGCCGGCCGTCGGCCAGCGCCCGCCCGGCGATCACGAGGCCGACGACGAGCAGCAGTCCCTCGGAGAGGACGTGTGCCAGCGTTTCGAGGGTCGGCGGCAGGATGTCGGCCACGACATAGCGGTCGACGAGCGGGCTGAGCACCACGACCACCAGGGTGGCGCGCGGCCAGCGAGCCGCCGCGTAGGCCGCCAGCGCGAGAAGGCCGAGCCCGAGCGTCACGAACGCGATCGATGAGATGCGCGCGGCGATCACGGCGCCGATGAGCAGAAGCGCTGCCGCCAAGGCCACCACCAGCGGGGCGACGAAGCGGCGCAGCGTCATCGAGCGCATGGGCATGCCCTCGATCCTCATTTCGAGCGCGAACCGTGCAAGCACGTCCTCCCTGGCGCGGGACCTGGCCGATCGATGTTCGCGTCAGGGTACGGCAATCGGCCGTCCTCCATCGCCGTGCCCGGCGGCCTCATGGCTGCGCGTTGGGTTCGCCGACGGGCCGATCCTCCTTGCCGCCGAGATACCAGCCCATGAGCTGGTCCTCGCCGAACAGCCGGGCCATCTCGGCGCGGATGGCCTCGCGCTTCGGGACGAGCAGGTAGTTCACCTCCGGCTCGATCGGGAGGTCGAGGTAGTCAGGGTACGAGAGCACCACCTGCTCGATATCGGGTCCCGCGATCACCGGCAGCAGGCTGGCAAGATCGCCGGCCTGGTCGCGCGGGAAGTCCGTGCTGACCGAGCGCCCGATGGCGCGCAGGACCTCCGGGAGCTCGAAGATCAGGTCTGCCTGGGCGAGCTCGGCCCGCAAGGCGAGCAGCACGGCCTGTTGCCGCTCGTTACGGCTGAAGTCGGTCTGCGTCTCGCGGGTGCCGTCCGGCATCTCGATCCAGCCCTTTCGGCTGCGCGCGTACGCGAGCGCGTCGAGGCCATCGTATTCGTGGCAGCCGGCTGGCAGGACGAGCGGCTCGTCGACGGTCAGGTTGTCGAGGCTGCCATCGAACTCCGGATCGTGCAGCTCGCCCGGCAGGCAGAGGCGCAGCCCTCCGAGGGCATCGATGAGCGATGCGAACCCGGCCATGTCCACGGTGGCGTAGTGGTGGATCTCGATGCCGAGGTAGAGGCCGATCGAGCGCTCCACCGCCCGCAGCCCGCATGCTTCGCGATCGTCGAGGTCCGGGCACCACGTCCCGGGGTCCCGGCTGGCCGCCCCGAGCAGGCCGTTCACCTTGTCCGGATACAGTCCGCCGCTGAAGACCGACTCGTCCGGGAGAGGGACGAAGCCCGTGTCGCGAGGCACCGAGATCATGACCGCCGTCCCCGCCACGGGGTCGATGCTGACCACGAGCACGACGTCGGTCAGAACGGCTTCTCGTGTCTCGTGCGCATCGGTCCCGAGCAGGAGCACGTTGATGCGATCCGTGCCGTCCCAGCGATATTCGGGCACGTTGACCGGTTCCTCCGGCTCTTCCTCGTCGTCCGGCGGGGGAGGCCGCTCATCGGGGACCGTCGTGCCGCCGAACACCTGGCCGAGCGTGGTGTCCAGGTGGGTGACCACGACGCCGACCCAGGCATGCATGGCGATCGTCAGCACGAGCAGGATGGCGACGCTGGTGCGACCGATGCGGCGCTCGTGCGGATCTTCGGCGGGTGCCGTCAGACCGGCATGCCCGATGGCGAAGGCCCGCCACCCGAAGAGGGCGATATTCGCCACGAGGACGGCGATCAGGAAGCCGCTCGACAGGAGGCTGTTGCGGATCGAGCCGCCGAACCCGTTCAGCAGCGCCAGCACGGCGAGGACGAGCGCCAGCACCGGCGCGATGAGCACGGCGGCCAGGACTCGCTGGCCGGCGTAGGCCTGTCCGAGCCCGGGAACGACGAAAGAGAGGAGTGCCGCCAGCCACGGCCGCACCGGGCGCGGCTCGTCCTGGGCACCCTGAACGGCTTCGACCATGGGAACCAGCGGAGTGTATCACCGGTCACGGGCCGCTCCTGATGGTGCGTCCGGGCACAAATTGGGTAGTACGGTTGGGTTAGTACGTTTGCGCCATCTCCGCCGCGACCCCCATACTGGCCGGGCCGGTCCCGAGCCGGCTGAACCATCTGGCCAACGGAGGGATCGAGGGCTCGTGCCACCTGAGCAGACCATTGTTGCCGTGACCGCGCTGCTTGCCGGGCTGCTCCTCGTCGGCGTCACGCTTGCCGGGCGCCGTGACCTCGGGGACCGATCCGGCGCCTCGGAGCGCCCGCGCCACAACGTCCTCTCGTCGGCGGTCGGGCAGCAGGTCAGCGGCGCGGCGGACGCACGCGGCCCGGCCTCGACGCTGCGGGTCGTCTGGTGGCTGACGATCACGATCGTGCTGCTCGGCGTGGGGATCAGCGGGTCGTTCGCGACGGACCAGGCGCCGATCTTCCTGCTGGGCGGGGCGGCTGTCGTCAGCGTCGTCATCTTCTACGAGATGCTCGGAGCCGCCGACCGTGGCCGGGCCATGCGCTTCGTCGAAATCCTGGCGGCGGTGGCCCTCATCGGCGGCCTGCTCGCTCTCACCGGCTTTGCCTCGTCACCGTTCGCCATGCTCTTCGCACTCGTCTCGGTGGCGGCCGCGCTGGCCCATGGACCTCGTGCCGGCCTGACGTCGGCAGGGCTGGCCACCGCCGCCTTCGCGACGGTCCTGATCGTCGATCCCCAGCTGGCGACCTACGGACCCGACGACGCCCTCCGGCTCTCGATCGGCCTCGGCGCCACCTGGCTTCTCGCCTTCGTCGCCATCGCCTATGCCGGCCATCAGCGGCGCGCCCTGGCACGCGCGCTGGACGTGGCACGCACAGATCCGCTGACCGGCCTCTACAACCGGGCCCAGCTGTTCGTCACCCTCGAGCAGGAGGTGAGCCGTACCCGGCGCAGCGACCGGGGCTTCTGCGTGCTCATGATCGACCTGGACGGCCTGAAGACGGTCAACGACAGCGGTGGCCACCTGCGCGGCGACGAGGTGCTCCGGGCGCTGGGGTCCGTCATCCGGACCTCGATCCGGACCGTCGACAGCGCCTACCGCTACGGCGGGGACGAGTTCGTGGTGCTCCTGCCGGAGACCGATATCGTCGGGGCCTTCGTCGTCGCCGAGAAGATCCGCGGCGGCGCCGAAGAGGTCGGCATGGCGATGTCCGGCCCGGAATCGGTGACGAGCGTCAGCATCGGACTCGTGTCGCATCCCGAGGACGGCCTCTCGGCCGAGGAGCTCATCACCGCCGCCGATCGGGCGATGTACCAGGCGAAGCGGCAGGGCAAGAACCAGATCAGCGGCAATCCGCGTCCGCGGCCGGCACTGCTGGCGCGGCGCGCCAACCACGAACCGGTGCCGCCGCCCGCCCCGGCCGAGCCGGCGGAGCCGGCCGAGCCGGCGGAGCCGACCGAGCTGCGTCGAACGGCCGCCGCGGTCTCGGTGGCCGCACCGCCCGAACATCGCGCCACCGCGGTCGAGCTGGGTCCGATCGTCGTCGCCGAGCCGGCTGCCAACGCCCGGCACGATGAGGTGGACGACGCCGATCCGCAGGAGGTGCGCCGCCGGATCGTCAGCGCCAGCCGCTCGTTCGACCCGGACCACCAGATCCGGCGCGCGATGGACGCCTTCCTGTCACCCGTGGCCAGCGAGCGCGAACGGCCGACGCCCGACCACTGACCCCGGTCTGGCTCAGCCTTCGGTGATGGCGCTTCCGACCGGAACGATCTCCCACCAGATGCGGCCCGCCGGCAGCACGACCGGCTTGCCGCTCTCCGCGTAGGTCCACGTCGTCACGTCGCCCGCCGTCGGGCGGGACCAGCGGACGTCATGCCCGCGACCGTCGACGTAGAGGACGCCGTTTCCCTCGCCGACCAGGTGCTGGTAGCGGCGCGGGTATCCGCCGGGATCGTTCTCACCGTGCAGCACGTCCTGCTCGACGACCTGCACGATCACCGTTCGCGTATCGATCCGTTCGCCGCTGATCCGATCGAAGTTCGCGGCGCCGGCGTCGGTCCGCAGCCAGTGGCCCGAATCGCCGTCCCACTCCCAGCCGAACCGCCAGAAGCTGGCCGTCTGGAGCCCGATCGCGTTTACGCGGCGGCCGTCGGGGAGCTTCGGCTTGGCGGCGTACTTGAATGGCGCCCGTACCTTGCCGGCCTGCTCGCCCGGGCCGCGGAGGAACCCATCCGGCTTGATCGCATCGCGGGCCGCGTCGACGTCGAGATAGACGTTGTGCGGAGCCGCCCACGGCCCCGCGCGGTAGAAGAACCCCCATCCGCCGGTCAGGCCGTTGAGGAAGGGCATGCCCTCCCGCTGGAAGCGGTTCAGGACCATCCCGGCGCCGCCGAAGTGGAGCGTCAGCACCCGCATCTGCTGCCAGTAGTCGATGTTGAAATAGCGGGCCGAGCGCACCGGGCCGACCCCCGCGCCGATCGACTCGCGGCACATGAAGACGGCCCCGAATCGGGTCGTGTCGCCCTCGACCGGAGCCTCGATGACGAGGTCGGCCAGGTTGAGTCCCGACGGCGGGCGCGCGGTCGGGTTGTTCTCGATCTGGATTAGGAGTGGCACGCGCCTGGCCAGCTTGGAATCGGTGAGCTCCGTGCCGTTCATCGGGCACACCGCCTCCGGCTTGGGGGAAGGGGTGGGTGAGGGCGACGGGGTCGGGCTCGGGGTCGGCGTCGGGCTCGGAGACGGCGTCGGGCTGGGCGAGGCGGTCGGGATGGGGGAGGGGGTCGGAGTGGGCGCCGGCGAGGCGGTCAGGATCATGGCGCCGGCGCCGACGAGCACGATGAGGAGCAGGATGCCGCCCGCGGCGAGCAGGCCGGCACGAGATCGGAGGCGATGCATGGGGCGACCATGCTACCGGCTCGGGTCGGGGTGGCGCCAATCGGCGCTGCTAGACTCAGCAGCCATGCCGGGCTTCTCGACGCGCGCCATCCGAGCCGCCAGCCGTGCGCCTGAAGCGCCTCAGCCGCCCGTCAACGTGCCGATCTACCAGACCAGCACCTTCGAGGTCGCCGACGCCGTCGAGCTGGCCGAGCTGCTCGAGTTCGAACGACCGGGGCACTCCTACACGCGTTACTCGAACCCGACGCATGCCGCGCTGGAGGAAGCGCTCGCCGACCTGGAGGGCGCCGAGGCGGCCCTGGTTACCGCGTCGGGCATGGCGGCCATGCACGGCGTGGTGCTATCGGTCCTGCGCTCTGGCGACGAGATGGTGGTGCCGCGGGCGGTGTACGGCGGCATGGTCGGCCTCATCGGCGCGATCCTCGACCGATCCGGCATCGGACACCGCACGGTCGACAGCACCGATCCGGCACAGGTCGAGGCCGCCATCAACGATCGCACCCGGCTGATCTGGCTCGAGACGATCAGCAATCCGACCACGGCCGTGGCCGACGTCGCGACATTGGCGGAACTCGCCCACGCGCG
>DASVEH010000418.1:0-2556 GCA_036380655.1 Candidatus Limnocylindria bacterium
CGGTCGCGATCTGGACCGTGCGGTCCTCGCTGTCCGAGTCGATCACGACCATCTGGTCGATGAGCGGCACCCGATCCATGAGCGCGCTCCTCACGCGCTTGATGACGGTGCCGATCGTCTTCTCCTCGTTCAGGGCGGGCAGGCCGACGCTGATCGTGAGGCCGTGCCGCTCCTTGAGGGCCAGCAGCTTCCTGATGTCGGAGAACTCGTGCGCATGGAAGGTGTTCTCGGCGAACCACTTGTCGACCACCACCGGAAGGGAGCGGGTGCGCTCGACGAACGCGTCGGCGTGCGCCAGGGTGCCCTCGCTGGCACGCAGCTCCTCGAAGGTGGCAAGACCGACCGACTGCTTCGTCTTGACCACGATCACGGTCGGCTTCGCCTTGGATGCGACCGACTCGGCCAGCGTCCCGAACAGGTAGCGCCCATCCGGGCTGGCGTTGGTCGGATGCGCCGATGCGCCCATCACGACCAGCTGATGGTTGGCAGCCTCCTTGATGATCGCCTGCCGGACCGATGAGGCCTCGCGGATGATGCCCGATGCGCGGCGCGTGCCGGCATGCTCGACCACGAAGGCGTCGACGGCCGCTTGCTCGCGCTCGATGGATCGCTCTCCGATGCCCTTCGGCACGACGTGGAGCACGACCACCTTCGCCCCAAAGCGCTTGGCCAGGTCGCGGCTGATGCGCATCGCAAGCTCGGCGTGGGGGCCGCCGCGAACCGGGACGAGGATCGACTCCACCTGGTCGATGCCGCGCTGCTTGACGACGGCGATGTCGCAGGGCGACTCGCGCACCACGGCGTCGATGGTCGGGCTGAAGACCGGCCGCGGCTGCGCGCGCTCGCCGGCCAGCACCATCTCGGTGGCCTCCGCCTCGGCACGTGCCGACTGGGAGGGTGTGGGCGGGCCGCCCCAGCCGAAGATGACGAGGTCGGATCCCTCCTCGCCGACCGCCTCGATGACGCCATCGGCGGCGTGACGGCCGATGCGGACCATGGTCCGCAGCTCGACTCCCTCCTCGTCGCCGACGTCGAGGACCCGCTGGAGCAGGCGCCGCGAGGTGCGCGCCTGCGTGGCGCCCTCGCTGAGGGAGACCCCCTCGGGCACCTCGACGATGCCGAGCACGGTGATCTCGGTGGGCCGCCCGTTCGCCACCCCGGCGCCGATCCGGACGAGGTCGCGCGCCGTCCTCGGGTTGGCCAGGGGCAGCAGGATGCGATACGGCGTCCGCCGCCGGCCGGTCGCCATCAGGCCTTCTCGCCCGCCGCCCGCATCTCGCGCCAGCGGGTCACCAGGTACGGCTTGAGCTCCTCGAACTGGCGCGCCTGGTCGTCGATGACCCGCTCCGCCTGGTCCGTGGTCATGTCGAGCGTGTCACTGATGAAGCCGGCGGTTCGCCCGAAGTAGAGCGGCGTCAGCGCGGCGAGCAGCTGCTCGCGATCGGCCCCGGGCCGATGGAAGGAGACCAGGGTGTCGTACAGGCAGCGGACCCAGAGGTCGGCGCTGAAGTGGAAGGTGGATGGCTCCCCGTCCAGCTCGAGCCCCATCACGCGCTCGAGCTGCTCCTCGCTGAGCATGTCGGCCCACACGTCGCGCTGGGTGAGGCGGGCCTGCTCGAAGTTGTCGATGAGCTTGGCGTGGTTGACCGTGATCACCTCCGGCGCCACCACCCGCTCGAAGCCGTACTCGGGGATCGGATGCGAACCCTTCACGCGCAACCAGCGGTCCTCGTAGCGACCGGCCAGCTTGAACAGGGTGCCGACCACCTGCCGGAACATCGGCCCCAGGTCGCTGGCCGGGTCCTTGGCATCGTGGATCTTGGCGCCGAGGCGCGCCTGGCAGACCGCGAAGCCCTCGTTGATGGCGCTGTGCGTCATCCAGATGTCGATCCCGAAGCGGGCGGTCAGCTCGTCGAAGGTGTCGAGCTCCAGGTAGCGGCTCACGAGGTCGCCGCTGACGGCGAAATCCCCGCCGATCGGCTGCCGGATACGGGTCCCGTATAGCGCCCGGGTCAGCGGGTAGCTGATGTTGTTCGTGATCGTGCCGTCGTACTTGTAGCGCGCGTACATCGGCGCCACGAAGTCGTAGCCACCCTTGAGAATCGGTCCGGCCAGCAGCTCGACCCATTCCGGCACGATCGAGCGCAGGTCGGAGTCGACCATCACCATCGCCTTGACCTTGAGCTCTCGCGCGACCTCGAAGAGCGCCCGGACGGCGGTGCCCTTTCCACTGGTGCCCTGGTACGTGAAGCTGATGCGCTGCAGCTTGTGCTTGGGGCTGACCAGGATCACCTTCTCGAGGTAGTCCGGGCTCTCGGTGCTGACCGCCACGCGCGGCGTGTCGTCGGGCGACCCGCCATCGCTGTTGACGAGGATCGGCTTCATCTCGGGGAAGTACTGGACCATGCCGGCCGTGGTGGCGCGCACGACGTAGCCGATGGTCTCTGCGTTTCCGAAGGACGGGATCCCGACCATCAGGTCGGCCGAGCCGATGCGTCGAACCTCGGCGAGCCCCTCGGCGTCGAGCGCGGATGACGGCACGGCGGCTGGGTTGGC